>MGDB01000127.1:0-636 GCA_001790645.1 Candidatus Schekmanbacteria bacterium GWA2_38_11 | reverse complement strand
TTGGGGCATATGCTTTTTTTCAAAATCATGAAAAAGAGCTGAAAGGAAAAGAATCTCTCCTTCTAAACTTAGATGGAGTCGGGCTTAAAGGAGGAGTGAGAGTTGTAAGCGGAAGCGGAATACTCTCTGCTGGCAGTAAAGGGAAGTTATATTTCTACATAAAAAGGACCTCCCAAAAGATTGGAATTAAAACCTCATCCTTTGATATCCTGCCTGGTCTTATGATGGACCATATCCCATTTATTAATCATGGCCTGGATACAGTAAGCCTCTGCAGTGTAGCTAAAGAATCACTGGTCATACATACAAAAAATGATTCCATAAAATTCCTGGATGAAAAGTCTTTAGAGGAAGTTTTGAGTTTAATAAAAGCCCTCATTAAGGAATTAGATAAGGAAAAGGATTCGAGGGGTTATTAGAAATGTAAAATGACAACGCAAAATTCAAATTATATTTTTTACCTCATGTAGGAGCAGCACTTGCCTCTGCCCTCTTGAACCCTTTTAATCCATCAACTAATTTGAGAATAATTTAAAATTTTCCGATATTGGAAAATATCTAAATAAGGAGGATTACGATGGGTCTGCAGAAAAAAATTTCAAAAAAACTTACCAAAAAATCTTTTATGAAACCTTA
>MGDB01000126.1:592-15509 GCA_001790645.1 Candidatus Schekmanbacteria bacterium GWA2_38_11 | reverse complement strand
AGCATCAGCAAGGAACCCGTTATAATCATGGGTTATTATTTCGCTGACTCCTCCGACATTTGTAGCGACTACAGGGACAGACATGGCGCATGCCTCTAAAATTGTCATTGGCAATCCCTCAGTGTATGAAGTCAGGAGAAGCAAATCCAGTTTCTGGTATAAAGTATGCAGTTTGTTATCATCTAATTGACCAAGGAACTGAAATTTATTTTCCACTCCCAACTGTTTGATCATAAGTCTCATTGATTTCCTTCCAGGCCCCCCACCTGCAACCCAAAATTCACAATTAGCCTCTTGATTAAGTATCTTTTGAGCAACACGGACAAAATCAATAGGTCCTTTTTCTTTGCTAATCCTTCCAACAAATCCAACAGTGAAATGGCGGGTTAAATCCTCTGGGAATATATCTCTTTTCTCTGGTTGCCATTTATTAATGTCAATGCCATTCTGAATTAGATGTGTCCTGTAGATTCCGTGCTTTTTTGCAATTTGTTCAATATTTTCAGAAACAGCAATCACTGCATCAAATTTTTTTAATAAAAACTTATCGAGTTTAGTATATAATATGCTCCTGTATCTTTTTCTTGTCCATCCGTGAATGGTGCTGATAATTTTTAATTTTGGGAAAAATATTTTCAGTAAGTATCCATAAAAATCTGTTTTTGGGTCATGGCAGTGAATAATCCTGACTTTATACTGCCTGATAAGTTTGATAATATTCATAAATTGTTCTACGTTAAAGATACTGTTGCCTGGAAACTCAAAATAGCTGACTCTGCGTTCTTTTAGACTGTTAGAAATAATGGAAAGATCTTCTGAAAATTTTCGTAAATATACTGCAATGAACAAAAATTGACTTGAATCTATATGTGTTGCGGAATTTAAAATTATTGTATCCGCTCCACCTCCGGCACCTGTTGATTGTCTCAAATATAATACTACAATCTTTTCTGACATAGAGTTTAGCAATCACGTATAAAAGTTATTATGGTTTACTCACCAAGTTGCACTTTAAGACCCTAAATCTTTCAATTGGGATATTTTTTAAATCATCAAAATAGTTATATTTACTCCATATGCCTCCATCAGGGCCAAGATTCTGGGAATAAATTTTGAAATCTGAAGATCCATCTCCATTATACATTCCATATTTTTGCATTGCTCTAACAATCACCATTGTTGCAGGAGACAGATTTAATGAATCGATGTCAAGTGCAGGGTCAAGCTGCAGCCTTGCCCCTTCAGGGATGTATTCGTAACCAATCTCTTCTCCATCTGTGACTGAAGCTGGAGGACTGCAGAGTTGTGGTTTCCCTTCCGGGAATGTTGCCTTCCGATTAATGGGAGAAGCAAACACCAAGGCATGGTTAATCTCACCAGCTTCAATCTCTTCCGGTCGTATTAAACCAGCAATTAATGGGAATCCAGAACCACGTGCTCCAGATGTCCACCAGTATTTCCCGGAAAAGGGGTCACGAAAACCAGGACCATTTAGATCCCATACATCTATTCTGCTCGCAATCCATGAGCCATCCGGCAATTTTTTAGCCCGAGAGAAATCCCAGCTCTTTCGCACTTTGGGGTCTATTAATAACATATGTCCATCTTTTTCTGGATCTGGCCATACTCCTTCAGGGATTGGAATCCCTTCTGCTATACCATTTTCATCAGGATCAACTGTATAGTAAAGATAGATGCTTGTAGTTTTTACATCTACTTTTGGGCTATTTTTAGAATCTATAACGAAGAGCGGAATGGTCCATTTTTTTGTGTCAATTTTAAGTACTTTAGCCTTGTATTTTAGATTATTAATCATTAATTCTGAAAAAGAATCTGTTTCTGGATTTTTCGGGATTGGGGTATTCCATGGACAATTAGGACCGAATGCCTTGAAATTTGCAGGCAGAGACATACCGAGATAACCTTTGCTCCCTGGTTTTTCATCTAAGGATATAAGTTGGGGTTCCTCGGTTTTAGTCTTTCTCTTTAGGTTAGAATATAAAAAGAAAAAGATTATGAAAGAAAAAAAAATGGTAAATAAAATAATCCCCAAGGATTTTTTATAATTTATATTCGAGTCCTCCTCCTTTATTGTTTTTCATTGCTGGTGTATTGTCGCATAAACGTAATTGGAGTTTAATTTTTTAAAAGCCCCGCCTTTAGGCGGGGTTCTTTACCTCTTAATTCAAAAAATTGGTAAATTGGTTTGAGAGTTATTTTGTGAAGTAAAGATGTCTTCAAAAGTTGAAATTCCTTTCAGACACTTCCGTTCTTCCAAAAGGTGGAAAGATTTAGAATCCCATTTTTGTTTTTCAATATCGTATTTCCCCATATTTTTTCCAGTTTCCCTAAGCTCTTTGTTTTCACTTCAATTCTTTACGCATAATAGTATTCTATTAGTCTGTTTTTTGGGGGTTCCATTTTACAATCTGTTTTCCCATTAAAAAATCAAGAACTCCAAACAGAGTCCCATAGTTTCCAAGACAAAAGTAAAAAGCCAGTGATGTTAACCTTGTTGCTATCTTTACAACTGGCAAGTGTTGAAATAAGAGCCGGTAAGACAAGGCAAGAAGATAAAAAACAATTTGTAAATATAAGGCTACTTTAATAGGTGGGATATAGAAAGATAAAAACAAGCTACTGGAAAACATGAATATTAAGAAAAAAGGAAGGAGTCTTCTAAAGCATTTGTTTATTAAAAGACTTATGGAAAACAGGCCGTATTTAAGAGGATTAAATAATTCTCGCATAATATAGATGCCAGTGAGGCTTCTATTTACAATTCTACGCCGCCTTTCAACTTCGTGCGCCGAACTTCTGGAAGATGCTTTTATGAATGCTTTGGCGTCTGGTTCAAAGAGAAAGCGGTGATTCTGCTTTATGATTGATAAACATAGATACAGGTCATCAGTCACTCCCGGGGGTATGGGTTGAAATAAATCTTTTCTAATGGTACAAAGAGTTCCTGTACTAGAGGTGAGAAATCCTATTTGACTCTCTATTTTTTTGATCGTACTATCAAATCTTAAATAAGAACTTTGAGCCTTAGCTAATTTACTTATATCTTCATAAATAATACACTTTCCGCAGACACCTCCAACCTCCGGGTCAGCGAAATGTTTTACAAGATTTATTATGGCATTTGGTTCCAGCATTGCATCAGCATCAGAAAAGACAATTACTTCTCCTGAACTATTCTGGACAGCTTTATTAATCCCATAGCTTTTACCATCGTGAGTCGGGGAACACAAAAAACGAAACTTTTTTTCAGTAAAGGGTTTAACTTTATTTTCGGTTTCATCCGTTGAGCCGTCAGAGAAAACGATAATCTCATAATTGCCTGATGGATAATTTAAAGCAAGGGAATTTTTAATTTTATCAACAATTATATTTTCTGCGTTATGAACTACGGTAATTAAACTTACCGATGGATGGGTTGGAGAATATTTAGAAGTTTTCTTCCCCTTGATTAAATACACAATCCAAATCAACAGGGGATTGAAAAAAAAGACAAGTAAAATGCCTAACATAGAAAAGGCAAATACGAAACTATTTACTATAAGTAGCATTTTCATTATACTCTCCTCCTGGAATTTTTTGTGCAAGTCTTAAGGCTATTTGAGATAAGGCAAGAGAGAACCAAAAATACTTGTTATAGGTAGTGCTTAGCATGAAAAAATAGATTAGCATTGAAAGAAAGGATGTTCTGTATGCCCCCACAAGTGCTGCCATTTCTTTTTCCCCATGTGACAGGAAAAGTATTTTAGCGTTATTGAAATTTTTTAAACTAAACCATATGATTATAAGAAAAATCACAAAGCTAATAGCACCTGTTTCAACAACGACTTCAAGATAGGAATTATGTGCGTCGCGATAGTAATCTTCCTCGCCTATTGCAAAGTGACGCGCATATATCGAAGTTGCATATATCTTACTAAAAGTGCCGGGTCCTGACCCTATTATAGGATGCTCTTTAAATGCTTCCCATCCAAAATATAGGTATGAAATACGCCTCCCCATTGCTGTATCTGTTTTAGTTTCAGTGATGCTTTTCTGCCGTTCCCAGTATGAAGAGGGGACAAAAAATATTATCATAATAATGGCAATTAATAATAATGCGGTTACAAATCCCAGGTGCTTTACCTTGAACTTTCTTATGTGTTCAATGAGAATGAGGAGTAGAACAACTGCTAAAACAATTGCTCCGCCTCTGGAATACGTTAGCATTATCGCGATTAGATTTATAACAAAAAGTCCAATAGCTATGAATTTTCCAAAAAATCTACGAGATGAAAAAAACCAATGAGCCAAAAGAGGTAAATTGAAGATGATCATAGCAGAAAAAAGGTTAGGGTCACTAGTAGTTCCAGTTGCTCGTTTTAATGTTTCTGTGCTTACATCCCACGTACCCATCGTAAAGAGTGATATATTAAACATATAGCCTATTATAGACAGGAAAGAAGTAACTGAAATGCTTGAGATGAGAATTGTAGGTAATGTTTTACAAAAACCATTTCGGGATATAAATATTAACGTTATAAAAAAGAAGATATAAGCAATAAATAACTGTCTGAGATTATCTAAAGAGGTGAAAAAGTATTCAGACATCAGGGCTGAGAGAAAACGGATTACAAAGAAGATTAAAAACAATGACCACATGTTTGATTTTATGTTAACAGAATCCATTTTATTTAAGAGAAAATAAAATAATATAACTATAGCGATCCAGAAACCGACAAATTTTGAAATAGTTAAGAATTGATAGGGACCTGAAAGACCTCTATAAGCATCAAAGGGGATCAGAAAAACTATCAGGTAGTATCCGAATTGAGGGTTGTGGCCAAGGAAAAGCAAAAATAAAATAGCTAAACCTGGAATTATTGCAAACAAATAATAAGGGGTAGCAAGCAAACCAACTGACACCACTATAACAAATAAGAAAAATAATATTTCTATGGGCCTGATTGTGGTAAAATTAAAAAATTTTTTTAAATTATTTTTACTCATTTTTTATCCATTCCTGAAAGGGATGCCTCTGAGTAACTGGACGAAAAGAGCCAAACCAGATATATTCCAGCGAAGAAATGTTAGAAGAAAGAGAGGCAGTAAGAAAATAAAGGGTCTTTTAAGGCCAGCAGTTGAAAAAGTTAAAAAAGCTGAGGGGAAAATCCAAATAAATATCAGTGAAAGTGTAAAAGGTATATTTAAATAAAGAATGGACAGAATAATCATGAATAGAAGCAGGATATGCCAGCAACTCAGAATAGGATTTCGCAAGGTTCTAAAAGAAAAACCCCATTGTTTGGCAAGCTGCAGAGAACTTCCCTGCCGCCAGAATTCTTTTTTTAAAAATACCCAAAGACTCTTATCATATCCAAGGTGAACTACTGCTACGTCAGGTACAGAAATAGCTCTGAAACCAGCCCTTAACACCCGAAATGTCAAATCCTTATCCTCACCGGTTATCAGAATTTCATTAAACCCTTGTATCCTTTCAAAAACGTCCCGGTTAATAAAAATATTTCTTCCAGTTAAAAAATCGACATTAATTACCTTATCTCTGTTAAGGCGCAGAGGATTTCCCCAGATTCGCCCTACCCATCCAGCTGAGGAAGGTACATTTACAATAAATCCCAGTGCACCTTTAAAGCCATCACAGAAATACTTTTGTGCAATTTGTAGCAAGTTATCAGGGACAATTATATCTGCATCTAAAAAAGCTAATATATCACTCCGGGATACCCTTGCCCCAATATTTCTGAGTGTTCCAATACTTTTCCTTTGACCCTCAGTGTTTTCTATAATCCTGATACCTAATTCTCTTACTATCTCAACTGTTCCGTCAGTTGAGCCATTGTCCACAACGATAATCTCGTACTTAATCTTTTTATTGTCATTGGTTTTAAGTGATTCAATGCATCTTCTGATATGTTCAGCTTCGTTATAAGCAGGAATAATAATAGTAAAATATGTGTCAGCCATAATTTTAATATTATACCATGCTTTCAGATAAAAAATATTGGTGTACCATATAAGAATTTAACGGGGAAATTGGTGTATACTTAATAACATATGAATATTTAAATTGTTTATTTTTTATTTCAGACTCTTTATATACTTTACCGGTACATATAGCTGATTTTTCACTTACTCCTTTCTTGCCTCTTATATTCCAGGTTATTTTCAATTTAAAAAAAGAGTCCTTTTGATCAATTTTATGATTAGTATACATAAGGAACGCATCCTCATTAATATCTACTAATCGAGATTCATATGCAAAACTTCCTTTCTCATCATTTTCTGATCCGATATAAATTTTTGCCCCTATAGGCTGAACCCTCTCCAAAACACGCTTTTCTGAATACATGCCGAGTATCTTGTTTTTTAATACCTTATTACAAATTTTAAATATCTTATAACATGTTGTTACGACAACAACTAATATAGTATAGATGATTATAGATGTATCCCATAGAAGGTCTTGTTTTTTTACTAAAAGCCTGTTATCGATCAAAGTTCGAATTCTTTTTGGTGAACTATGGGGTGTGAATAACTGGGAGAACCCAATAAGCCCTGGTTTGGTATCAAATCGTTTATCATATCCTTTAATATGTTTACAAATCTTTTCATAAATTTCGGGACGTTCAGGCCGGGGTCCTACAAAATCCATATCACTCTTTAGAATATTAAATAACTGTGGAAGTTCGTCCAGACGACTATCCCTTAAAAACTTTCCCCAAGGTGCCACCACATTATGTTTCGATGACAATAGCTCAGCTCCAATTATTTTTTGAGCGTCTGGGATCAAAGTGCGAAATTTATACATTGTGAAGGGTTTTTTATTGCGTCCAAGACGAACACCTTGATAAAATATAGGCCCACCATCCTTTAATTTTATCATAATGGAAATTATTATGAATAGCGGGATTGAACAGATAATCAATATAATGGATAAAATAGAATTAAAAAAAGTATTAAATACAACGAAGACTTTTGAATAACCACCTCTAAACTTGGTTCTTCGCTTTTTCTTAGCCATTTTATTTATTGGTTCATCTGATTTAAATAACAGCTGATGTAGATTGCAGCCACAAAAACATTAAATTACCTTTTACCTAATAATGGTTTAATATCATAGGATAGCTTTAAATTGCAATATGTATAAAGCCTCTAAGATTGTTGTATCATTTGGATCTTTGTTGTAAAAAATAATTTTTATGACATTTGAAATGTCAAATAAATTTGAATCTTGAGCTTTGACATTTGAGATTTTTTGAGAGAGGCTTATATCTCATCTGTAGTTTCTTAGTGCCCTGATGCCTTGGCAGCTTGAACGGTTGCTACCTACCTTTTGTAGCAAGACCAAAAGCTAAGGCAAACTGAGGTCCAAGATCTTCTATGGTCTCTTGGGTGATGTCTCCATTTCTGTCTAAGTCCATCAGAGGATTGAAAACCTCTGTCATGATCCCCAACTGCTCAGTTAGATACTCGGGAAGATTGTTCAGGTTGCTACTACCCCCGCTTAATACTATCCTGTCAAATCCCTTATTCCCGCGTAAAGGCCCGATGGATGCTGCGTTTAATACTATCCTCCTGTCGAGCCCCTTATTCTCGCTCCTATTCTCATAATAAACCAGGGAGTTTTTGAGGTCTTGAATGAAGAGGGAAAGGTTCGGCTCCAATAGCCTAAAGATAGAGATATCGCCTTTTTTCTTAAGTTCCTCAGCCTCGCTATAGTCAAGTCCCATTTCTTCCTCAATTACCTGGGTTAATCTATTGCCTCCCATGGGGAGATAGTGTGTGAAATAGAGCCCTCCTTCTCTAAATATATTGAGGGTAGTCTTTTCCGCTCCTATATCCAACATCACCACTGTCTCTCCTTCTTGTAATGCGAAAGAGTTGAAAAAGGAGTTCATCAGAGCAAGAGGCTCTAGCTCCACTGCCTGAGGTTCAATATCTAAAGAACGCAGCAGAGCAAGGTGTTGCTCTCTTAACTCCTTTTTTACCGCCACAATTAATACATCTGAACTCTTGGAGCCAGATATAGTACCCATGGACTGCCAATCCATCGCCACATCCTCTAAGGGGTAAGGGATGTGTTTCTGGGCTTCCTGCTTCAGGTTATGATCCAGTGTTTTCTTAGTGGATAGTGGGATTTCAATCTGTTTTACCACTATCGAGTCACCTCCCACAGCAGTAAATATCTTGGCTTTATCCCTTCTTGCCCTTTTAAAAAACTCCTCTAAATTGTTTGTCTTGCTTGCCTCGCTGAGCAAAAGGGTCAGAATTTTTGATCCCTTAATTTGAACTGCCTTGATGGAATGACTACCTATATCTAAGCCGATTCTGGTTCTCATAGGGAAGCCAAGTAATCTCCTCTGCGTCGAACCAAAAATCTTAAATGGTGTGACTGAATCTTCAATGGTAACTTTCTCTTCTACTGCTGGCGGGATCTCTTGTGTTTCTCCTTCAGCCACAGCACCCAGGGGAATTTCATCTTCCCTGACTTCATCAGTGATGGTAACTTTCTCTTCTACTGCTGGAAGGATCTCTTGTGTTTCTCCTTCAGCCACAGCACCCAGGGGAATTTCATCTACCCTGACTTCATCAGTTGTCTGAAGGATGGTGTCACCTTTGGATGATTCAACCACCTCCATCTTTTTCAAATCTTCTATTTCGATTCCACTGAGTTCTGCCTGCTCAAGAAAGGCTTTTTTTTTTATCTCTTCTTCCCTATCCGCTGTACTTCTGTCCCTCAGTGTACCCTCATCTATACTACTTGATTCCCCACGGGTGAAGAAGTTTAACTCTTTAATCTCCCCCAGGTTCAACCCAGGAGCCTTACGTGTCAGCTTTTCCCCTAACCTTACCCCCTCTTCTTTAGCCAGGGATAAAAGGGTATCTATCCGGTTGGGAAGGGGAAGCCCTCCCAGAAGGGTATAAAGCCTGATAGGCTCTTCATCAGGGATTTGAAACAGCCCGGTATAGATAGCATTTCCTCTTGTAAGCTCTGTTGCCGCGCCGATGAGGTTTTCATAGATTGATGCCGGGTTTTCCTCAAGCACCTTTTTGGGGACAAGTAAGATGAGCGCACAGATGGTGGCACTTGTATAATCGAATCCAGAGGCAAGTAGCCCCCCTGAGTCCCACTGCTGGCGAAGGACTGAGGATAAACTGTCGTCACTCTTTAGGTCGTTACTGTTTATCCTGCTCAGTCCATAGGTCAAGACCCCGGGGAAGCTAAAGACCTTTCTCAAATCCTCTGAATCAAAGCTCCTTAAGGGGAAAAATAGATGATTTTGGCTAATGGAGTTTATCTCATCAAAGATATCGACCACGGTACGATTGGTTTCCTCGTAGAAGGAGGCGAGGTTTACCTTGGGAAGGAACTCAAATATCTTCTGGTTGTCCAAAAGGATATAGGATATGGAGCCAGATTCTCTGACCTCGTCTATCGCCTTTACCGCATTCACCTTGGCAATACTACCCTCTATATCACGGGGAAGGGTAAGAAACAGAGAGATGGGTTTTCTTAACTCCTTTAATATGGTGATGAGTGTGGTAATATTGCTTCCTGTTCCTCCCCCAAGGCCGGCAGTAAGAAGCAAATGATCCGAGTTAGAGAGACGATCTCCGATAAGTTCAGTAATCTTAGACGAATTATCCTCCAGGTACCTTCTTCCTAATACCACATCCTGACCAGTCCCATCTCTTCCAAAAAGGCCAATATAGAGCTTTTCTTCCTCCGGGATAGGTAATGCCCGAAGATCGTTTTGGGAAGTATTAAGGCAAACTACCTTATAACCTCTCTGATAGAATTCATAACCCAGATTTCCCCCGCACTGCCCCAATCCCACTACCCCTATCTCTATACTCTTGCGTCCAGCTTCCATATATATCTCCTTTTATGGTGTAAGTAAATTATTCCGTGCTTTCGCACGGGGGTTTCAGGTTTTGTTTTTGCTAAATAAGAAAGCAAGAAATAAAATTTAAAATTGTGTTTACATCAAAAACCTTTTTCATTACAGATGAACATGGATATAAAAATAAATTAGATAATTAGGCCAAGTTATTATTATTTAAAACAATTATAAATATATTTTTAAAATAAATTTGTCAATATAGTTTTTGTGTGAATTTCGTGTGAATTTTTCTGAGTAAAGAAGCTGATGAAATAGCTAAAATGCTGGCGCCATCATTGCTTAGAATGGGCGGGCGTTAATTATTTTGCCTCATTTATTTGCTTTAGCAAGTTCTTCAGGCTTTTCTTCAGGAACTATGTGGCAACACTTATCTATATATACCACTTGTGAACCTTTAATTTCTTTATGCAACCATTCTGCATTCGCAGGATGAACACCTTCACAGTAGATTTCTTTTTAAATTTTTTGTAAAAAATTTTTTCTTCTTCACGATGTGTTTGAAGTTATTCGCTTCTGCTCCATTATAAATCTTTCCCCTGGGATTGGCTATTCTCGTTTTGATGAGATTCAGGAAACTAACAAGGTATGGAATTACGAATAAATTTTCTCTCGTTTTTCCCACTATGAATGTCCTGAGCCCTGTTCCACCAAGATTCTCAGAACCCTTTTTCTCTGTTTCTTCAGTTGCGGGAATTGAGAAAATTAATGACAGTCCGGCATAATTATAAACATCCGAAGGATTCTTAAATGTGTGATCAAAATACTCTCTTAGAAAGCCAAGGCTGCATCCTGTTATGAAACCTACAAGGAGACCCAGAGGAATAACTACTTTCCTTTTAGGGAAAACCGGTCCATCTGACGGAAAGGCCTTACTTAAAATACTTATGTGTGAAGAAAAATTAGTTGCATTAACAGAAGTATTGATTTTTGCTTCTTCTCTTCTCTTAGAGAAGGTATCATACGAGAATCCCAATAAATTGGATTCTCGTGCTATCCTTTGTGAAAGAATTAGTTGTTTCTGTAGTTCAACATTTCTTGCATTAATGCTATCTAATGTGTTTTCTATATTACGTATCTTTTCATTTACAATGTGAAGTTGGTTTAACTGATTTTCTTTATACGCTATGACCTCAGATTTTAGGGATGCATATGTCTCATTAATTTGTTTATCTATAGACTTGACTTTTTCACTTGACGGAGAATAGGTTCTTAATATATTTCCCCGTTCAACAACAAGTGTCTGTAGTTTAGGGCTAAGACCATTAGCGCTATTGATCGGGTTGTTTTCTATAAAAGAGAAAAATTGAATATCCTTCTTATTAAGCTCTTTTTCCAAATGTTCTATATATAATATTTTTTCAGTTGAATCATTCTTTAAAATGTTTAATTGCTGTTCCAGGTCTTTCTTAATAAGGATGTTATTCTCAATTTCCTTTAATGGGTCCGATACTTTGTTTTTTTTCACCAAATCCATCAACTCATTCTCCATCGTTTCAAGGCCTTTGTGGAAATTGTCTGCCTGCTGAGCGAAAAACAGCTCAGCCTTGTCCGGATTATAAATGTTCATACGATAAATCATATATTGATCCATTAAAACCCTTAATATTGTTGACGCATCATTTGGATTTTTGTGGTAATAGGTAATTTCAATAACATTTGAAGCAGGAATTAGTTCAGTCTTTAAGCTATTTTTTATATTATAGACCTCCTCATTTAAAGAAATCTTTGTCCATTTTTTCTTTTTGTAATATAGATTATTATCATACAGATATTTGATAGTTTTTTCTATTGTATCAGGCGATGTTAATATTTCTACTTCAGAGGACAGATCTTCCTTGGTTACTGGAAAAGGACGTAATTCTTCTTTTTCAAGTAATTCCGGGCTCTTTTCAATCTTTTTGCCTCTCACCAGTATTGATCCATAAGCACCGTAGGTAGGTGGCCAGAGAAACGCAATAAGAACAGAAAGAACAAAAATCAAGGCAGTGGTCCAAACAATAACTTTCTTCTGTGCAAAAAATATAAAAACAAGTTCTCTTTTATAATCTTCTGTTTTCATCATCTTCACTTTTTAGTTTTACTTGTTGTTGGCTCATGGTACTATTTGCCTTTTAGTTCTACTTGTTGTTGGTTCATTGTGTAATTCATAACTAAATCCTATGCCTGCACTCGCACTCCAACCATTGAAAAGTACAATTTGTGCTAACTGACGCATTAATTCTCCAGCCTCCGTAATAAAGGTTTTTGGAACAAAAACTAAATCATCAGGCTGGAGATAAAAAAATTTGCTGTCACTTTTCATAGCAAGGGTATCTTTTAAGTTAATTCTTGTAGAAATAATCTTCGTTTCATGCTTTCGAGCTACGATAACGCTGCTGAGCTTAGCTCCCGGAAGATAACTCCCTGCAAGTGTTAATGCCTCAAAAATCGTAACAGGCTTCATTATTTGAAAAGCTCCTGGATTGGTGACTTGTCCTAATACATATATAAGTGAACCAGAATACTTTTCCAGAAAAAGGTCAATATGGAGATCAGGTATCATCTCCTCGTATTTGGCATTTAGTTCTTTATTAACCACCGGAATCGTTCTACCAGCCACAAATATATCACCAACCATTGGGAATGTAACATATCCATCAGGTCTTACAGTGACCAATCTGCTTAAACCCCTCGGTGCGGTATGAAGATCAGCTTTTAATTCCTTAATGCTTGAACGAAACTCAGGAACAACCACATAAAGCTCTGGATCTTTTAAAACTTTACTGTATTGAGCTTTTAGCTCCTCTGTTAACTCATCAACAGTTTTTCCAGCAGCAGATATTTTTCCCAGATATGGTAGTGTAATGGTCCCATCTGGACGAATCTTTTGTGTTTCGTTTAATTCTGGTGAAAGGACAAATTTAACATCTACAGTATCATCAATTTCCAGCCTAAATTCCGATTTTTTTACCCATGTATGTATCTGAAACAGAATATCTAAAATATCTCCAGGCGCTATGAGGTAATCAGAAAATACATCATATGAATACGAAGATTTATCCTGATCGAAAGAAAAGGTGGTTCTGTCCATCACTATCTCTCTCTCACTTGAAGCACATCCAATGAGAATTATAAAAAAAACAAAAAGAAGAATTGCTGACATATTTTTTTTCAAAAAGCATATTATATTTGAATTAAATCTTTCCATATTGCTAAGTTATTTTAAGTGGATTTCAACCCGTCTATTTAAGCTTCTTCCTTTTTGAGTGCTGTTGTCAAACTTTGGCATAGTCTCACCATAGCCTACTATTTCGATTCTGGAAGAATCTATACCTTTATTCACAAAAAACGTTTTAACAGAAGCTGCTCGTCGTTCGGATAATCTCTGGTTGTATGTGTTGCTCCCCATGTCACACGTATTGCCTTCTATGATTATATTCTTAGAACTCTTCTTAAGAACAGCCACTATGTCTTCCACGACCGGAAGCATCTGGTTCCTGATTTTTGACGAGTCGAAGTCGAACGTAACATCTGGTAATGTGAAGTTTTCTGCCTCAACAACAGGTGCTTCTGATTCTATGGTTGGCTCTGACTTAGGCTCGATTGTTTCCGGCGATACTTCCACCGGGTTCATGACAAGACGAAAACCAATGTGAGAGTCTACTTCGTCTGGGTTAAATCGACTGCGATAGGCGGAACGACAAAACCGTGGGTATTCGTTCCAACCACCTCCACGGCGAATCTTAAACCATCCTCTTTGCGGACCAGTAGCATCAGTCACATTAATAAAAGGATATTTTCTTTCCCAGTCTTGACACCATTCCCACACATTACCATGCATGTCGTACAAACCCCAATCATTGGGTTTTTTCCGGGCAACTGGGTGCGTACCTCCATCTGAGTTTGAAACATACCAACCCATAGCATCTAAATTAGAGTCATAGCAGCAATTTCCTTCTTTTATGTTACCGTTTGCAAGAGAGGTCTTGCTGCCAGCACGACAGGCATACTCCCACTCAGCTTCTGAAGGGAGTCTGTATTTTTTTGTCCCGTCAAGATTGTTTAGCCTTCTGATGAACTCTTGCACATCATACCAGCTAACGTTCTCTACAGGGCAATCATCGCCACAGTTTAAAAAATACGAGGGATTGTTATCCATCACTGCCTTCCACTGCCCTTGAGTCACCTCCGTGGTTTGCATATAGAAACCTTTAGTAATGGTAACTTGATGCTGTATCTCATCAAGGTTCCTGCCCAATTCATCAGTCGGGCTGCCCATTGTAAACGTACCAGAAGGGATGTAAACAAAATTAATGCCAATGGAATTGGTGAATGTTTCCCCTTTTTCAGGGGACAAGGGTGTTCCTTGGTTAATAGAAGCAGCTTTATCTGCCATATAGAGCTCACTTGTTTTTCCTGAACATCCTGCAATGAAAAGCATTGATAAAATTGGAGCAATCACTATAAATATATTTTTCTTCATCTCCATAAGAGGCCTATACTATAAAAACATTGTATTGCAAAAATCTTTCGCTTCGCAAAGTCTCTGGAAAAATGAGAATTATTGAGATGTTTTTTAGTAACAAAGTAAATTATATTTAGCTTAAATCTTTCCATAAAGTGCTTTTGGTATATAATATTTTCTCTTATTTAAGACAGCCCCCAAAATATTTCCACCAACGTTATTTATCTTTTCTTTAGCCTGTTGCAAAATCTCCCACCTGGTCTTCTCAGCTTCTATAACAAGAATTATTCCATCAAAATATTTTGCAATGATAGAAACATGCGAAGACATTAAGGCAGCGCAGGTATCAAAAATTAAGTAATTGAATTTTTGTCTTAAGTAATCGAGTTTTTCCTTGAACATCTTTGATCTGAATAAATCAAGCGGATTGGATATTTTAGTACCATGGGGAATTATTATTAAGTTCTCATCTTCAGTTTTCCTTATTACCTCCTCATATTCTGCATTGGATACAACTAAATCAGATAATCCGGGGGTACTTCCCACATTG
>MGDB01000126.1:170-585 GCA_001790645.1 Candidatus Schekmanbacteria bacterium GWA2_38_11 | reverse complement strand
CATGTATTTTAGGATAGCGTAAATTTCCATCAACCAGTAAAACCCTTGCGTTGGCTTCCGTAGACAATTCATATGCCATACTGATTGCAGTGATAGTTTTCCCTTCGAAGGCACTACAACTGGTAATTAAAATAGTTTTAATCTCTCTATCTGTGGCTGTACTTAACATATTGCCCTGAATTGCAGAGAGCTCTACGGAGTTTTTCATAATTAAGGTTTTTAAATCTTGAGGCAATTTCCCTATTCCAGCAGTTTGATTATTATCCATAAGTTAGTAGCAAATTTTTTGTTGGCATATTCTGTAATATATTCTTTTATATATTGTCAGCTTTATATTGTCAATCACAAATAGAAATGCAAAATAATATAGGAATGTCCCCTTTTAAAAAATATTTTAATAGGCTAATTCCATTTT
>MGDB01000125.1:15943-16439 GCA_001790645.1 Candidatus Schekmanbacteria bacterium GWA2_38_11 | reverse complement strand
CATAGCGAGAGGATTCCAGTTACTATAAAACAGGGATAGCAGGCTATCTAAATTTGTAATAGTCTGCTATAATCTGTAATGTGGAGAATTTTTTTGAACGCATATGAGGACTTGGAGCTTTTGCCAGTGAATTACCCCGTGCTTCCGCACGGGGCTTTTGAGTATAATTTTTTCATGTTATCATTCCTGCCGGCCGGCAGGTAGGCGAAAGCGGGAATCCAGACAAGTGATATAGATTCCTACCCTCGCAGGAAATTCTGGATTCCGCATCAAGTACGGGGCAGGCTTCTCAAGCTTGTCCCCAACTTGATTGGGGATGCGGAATGACATGCAGAGACAACCTTTCATCCCTGTGCTCCCGCACAGGGTATTCAGGTTGTGTTTTTCATAAACTACGCAACGCAAGCTCAAAGTAATCTTTAGCTAATCCGTGAAGATAAAGCTCGGGTAGCGTCTCTCCCAATTCCTTGCTCCTACGCTTAAGTAAAGAAATTTA
>MGDB01000125.1:15702-15888 GCA_001790645.1 Candidatus Schekmanbacteria bacterium GWA2_38_11 | reverse complement strand
GATTTTTTTTAATAATAATAATGGAAAATTAGAATTACATAAACCTTTAATGAGAGGTTATTTTCAGAATGGATATTATTGATTTAGCAAGCAGGTCACAGGGCACTGTACTGGAACTGGTAATGCAAGCAGGGGTAGTTGTAAAGTTTGTACTTCTGTTACTGTTTTCTTTCTCCATTATTTCAT
>MGDB01000125.1:15301-15443 GCA_001790645.1 Candidatus Schekmanbacteria bacterium GWA2_38_11 | reverse complement strand
TAACCTTCACAGGGCATTGAAAAATGCGCTTCTTTCTCAGGTCACCAAGCTTGAAAGAGCCATTCCGTTTTTAGCAACGACAGGCTCAACTGCTCCTTTCATAGGTCTCTTTGGTACTGTATGGGGAATAATGGATTCTTTC
>MGDB01000125.1:14015-15177 GCA_001790645.1 Candidatus Schekmanbacteria bacterium GWA2_38_11 | reverse complement strand
TTGTCAGCCGGGTAAAAGTTCTTGCAAACGAGATGGACAATTTCTCTTCTGAATTTTTGAATATTGTTAAAAGACAGTATTTTGAGAAATAGATTTATAAAAATCATTGTTTATGATTATATAGAATGAACTACTCCGTAGCAGAGCTGAGGGGTATAAACTTACTGAACAGTTCAGAAACAGGTCTGTCATTCCACACACGCCTGTCCTCACGAAAGTGGGGAATGCGGAATCCAGTTCATTCTAACAGTACCCCGCTTTCGCAGGGACAGAGTCTTGATTCCTGCTTTCGCAGGAATGACAATGGAGGAGTAGAGGTGAAACAGGGAGAAGGAATTTGCAGATAGACTCACAGAGAAAAGAACTGACAACACTTTCCGAGATAAATGTCACTCCCTTTGTCGATGTAATGTTAGTGTTACTCATAATATTTATGGTAACAGCTCCCATGATGCTTCAGGGAATAGACGTCAATCTTCCAAAAGCTGAATCCAAACCAATCGAGATAAAAGAAGAAGAGTTAATTTTAACTATTGCCGGAGGCAATAAAATATTTCTGAACAAGCAATTAATTTCACTTGATAAACTTGGGCCCAAGTTAAAAGAGCTGATTCAGTACAGGGGAAACAAAGACCTCTATCTGAAAGCTGACCAGAAGATTCCTTATGGTTTTGTAATTAAAGTAATGGCTGAGGCTAAGAAGTCAGGGGTAGAGAGATTAGGGATGATAACAGAAGAGGAAAAGGAAGTTGATAGCCCTGTTAGAAAATAATTTTCAGAGTTATGGATTAGAACATGGATTTAAAGGGACAATCATTCTTTCCCTTCTTATTCACTTCACTCTTTTCAGTATTCTATTTTTAATCCCCAGCTTTAAGAAGATTGGAATAAACAGTTCACCTGTTATTTCAGTTAACCTTGTGAGTTTGCAGAAAAAAGAGCTTCCTCCTGGTCCCGGCACAGGCCTTGCAGAAAGTAAACCTAAACCAGCTATACCTGATGCTCCCAAAGAGGAGATGAAGGTAAAAAAGCCTCAGCATGAAAATAAGATAGCTTATAAAAAAGACAAGAAAGTAAAACAAAAACCAGCAGTAATAAAAAAAACACCTGTTATAACATCAAATAAAATGGCTGATGAAGAAATGGAAAAGGCAGTGGAAAA
>MGDB01000125.1:2984-13956 GCA_001790645.1 Candidatus Schekmanbacteria bacterium GWA2_38_11 | reverse complement strand
AAGAAGTCGCCGGCACAAAAATTTCAAGCCATGACGGGGCAGTGCAGGGAACAATGGATTTAAAATTTCAGATATACTATAGTGTGATCTGGTCAAAAATCAAAGACTCATGGGTTCTTCCTGAAAAGATGACTTCAGGAAGAAAAACTCTTGAAGCTATCATTGCTATAAGAATCAGGAAAGACGGAGAGATAGTGAAAGTATGGACTGAAAAACCTTCCGGGAATACATTTTTTGATCAGTCGGCTTTAAGGGCAATTGCCAAGGCAAACCCGCTGCCTCCGGTCCCTGAAGGATATGGAGAAGAATATTTTGAATTAGGAATAAGGTTTTTCCCATCTGAGCCTTAATTTTCTATTGTAGTGCCTGACCTCTGTATCAGGCAGGATAACTACAGAGGTTTAATAAAAGATAAGGAACTTTTAAGCGAGGGTAGAGCGGGGTCTCCAGACCCCGCTGGAAGTTCGGGTCAGGAGACCCTAACCTACCCATTTTGATGATATAGGCTGTTTAGGATTTAAAGAAGGAACTAAAAAAGGTTTTAATTATATGGGATTCAGAAAATTGTTAATCATAACTGCAATTTTTTCTTTTTTATTTTTAGGAACAAACTTATGGTCAAAGGTTTATATTGATATTAATTCTCCTTCCCTCAGAAAATTCCCTATAGCCATTAGTGAATTTAAAAATATGGGGAATGTAAAGGAGCAGGAAAAATTAGACAAAATACTGAGAGGGACACTTTCTTCAGATCTGGAATTCTCCGGATTTTTTGCCCTGATTGATCCAAAAAACTTTTCTCAATCCGCTGCAGAAGAGGGAATTACGGGACAGGAAATAAATTTCAGGAAATGGGCTTTGACAGGAGCTGAACTTCTGATAAAAGGTGGTCTTACTCAGAAAGGAGATTCTATAGCTGTAGAGGCACGGCTCTTTGATACTGCACAGGGCCAGTTTATAACAGGAAAAAGGTATAGCGGGAAGATTGATGATTTAAGAAAAATGGCACACAAATTTGCCAATGAAATCCTGTTAAAACTCTCAGGAACAGAAGGAGTGTTTGAAACAAAAATTGCCTTCGTCTCAAATGAAGGAGGAAATAAAGAGATATATGTAATGGATTATGACGGCTATAACATCAGAAAACTCACATCAAACAAATCGATTAATTTAGCGCCGAACTGGTCTCCTGACGGGAAAAAATTGATCTATGCTTCCTTCAAATCCAAATATCCAAAATTGTATCTCCTTGATCTTTTTCTTTACAAGGAATCCAATTTATTAAATAGAAAGGGATTGACCTTAGGAGGTTCGTGGTGTAAAGTTAACAACAAGATAGCAGTGTCATTGTCAACTGATGGTAATTCAGAAATTTATTCAATGAAGCCTGACGGGAGTAACCTGAAAAGACTAACTGACAACTTTGCCATTGACGTTTCACCTTCCTGGTCTCCGGACGGAAAATGGTTAGCCTTTACTTCGAGTCGTTCAGGGACTCCCCAGATTTATGTTATGGATTCAGAGGGGAAAAATTTGAGAAGACTCAGCTTTGAAGGGAACTACAATGCTTCACCTTCCTGGTCTCCAAAGGGTGATAAGATAGCTTTCACTTCCCAGCAAAACGGGCTATTTGATATTTTTGTCATCAATGCTGATGGGAGTGAATTAAGAAGGCTTACCTATAATTCAGGTAATAATGAATCACCAAGCTGGTCTCCGGACGGGCGTTTTATCGCATTTAGTTCGAACCGCAATGGAAGGTCCAAGATTTTCATAATGAATGCTGACGGAAGCAACCAGAAATTAGTCGGCTCTACTAAAGGTGATGAAACCAATCCTTCGTGGGCACCTGTTTTGGAAAATTTTAAAACTTAAAAATAAACAACTATATAAAGAGAGGGGGTGAGAGAAATAATGAAAAAAGGGATTTTTGGATGGAGAGTTTTACTTTTAGGGTTAATACTGTTGATTACGCCGCTCGTGGTTTTTTATGGCTGTGCAAAAAAGCAGGTTGTAAAACAAGAAGCTTCTCAGGAAGCACAAGCTGCCGGAGCTCCGGAAGCTGGTAGTGAAACTAAAGAAGGAAAAGAGGGATTGCCAGCGGAAGAAAAATTGGAAGAGGAATCTTTGAAAGGCGATGCCCTGGTAGCTAAGCTGCAGGAGCAGCTCCTCGACATCAACTTTGAATTTGACCAATTTACACTTACTGACAAGTCAAGGGAGAAGCTTACTAAGAATGCTTCTACTCTTTCGGAATATCCTGATATAAATATCCTAATTGAAGGACATTGTGATGAAAGAGGGACTGAAGAATATAATTTAGCCCTGGGAGAAAGAAGGGCTGAAACTGCCAGACAGTATCTTGTTACTTTAGGGATAAATGCATCGAGAATTTCCACCATAAGTTATGGTGAAGAAAAACCCTTAGACCCGGAACATAACGAAATTGCCTGGGCAAAGAACCGCAGAGACCATTTTGTAATAGTTTCAAAATAGAAGAATTAAACATTACGTTTATCTGGTTTGTTTTTCTGTTTGGGGGTGGGGTTGCTTTTAAGGAGCATCCATTTATATAAAAGCCTGGTCATATATAGAATATAGAGGACTATGGAAAGATATATCCTCTCCCGTAAACGCTCTCAGGCTGCTTCACCCCCTTCTTGGAGATTTTGTGATTTACTTCTAAGGCAGGAAATTATTACTTTTTAGGAGATTCATGTGAGAAAACTTTTGATGCTGTTTAGTTTTTTACTATTCTCTATTTCATTATTTACAGGGTGTGCTTACCAATCTGATATGGACTTAGTGAGAAGAGAACTCATCTCATTAAGGGATACAACCGCCCGGGAAAATAAGGATATGGATAATAGAATAAAATCGGTTGAAGACAAATTAAAGGAACTTGGTAATGGACTAAAACGGAAACAGGCTGATTTAGAAGCTGACCAGAAGAACATCCTGACAGAAGTCCAGAGTGTAAAGGGATTGATAGAAGAGAGTGAGGTTAAGACTAAGAAACTCCCTACAGATCTTGATGAATTCAAGAAAAACCTGACCATCTCAATTGAATCTTTAGGAGACCGCTTGGCAGAACTTGAAAAAAAGATTTATGCTTCATCCGGAGAAAGCACAGAAAAGGCAACACCAGTAATTCCTCCCGCTCCGCAAAATTCTCAAGTCAATGTCCCTGCGCCTGAAGTAAAAACTCAACCTGAGGTTGAGGAAGCCAAGCAGGAAAATAAGCCTTCAGAGGAAGATGTATATAAGGAAGCTTATCAAAATTATCTCAAGGGTGAATTTGAAAAGGCACGCCAAAATTTCAGTAAATATTTAGAGCTTTACCCAAATTCAAAAAATGCTGGGAATGCCCAATATTGGATAGGTGAATGTTTCTATTCACAGAAAAAATATAGAGAAGCTATATTGGCATTTTTTGAAGTCATAAAAAAATATCCCAAAGGAAACAAAGTAGCTGCTGCTTATCTAAAACAGGGGATGTCTTTCATGGAACTTGGGGACAAGGAAAATGCTAAAAATAGTTTTACTAAAATAATTACTGAGTATAAGAATTCTGATGAGGCTAAAATTGCAGCAGAAAAAATTGCAGAAATAAAATAGAACAGCTATATGCTACAAGCGTTAAGCTGTAAGCAAAAATGTAAAATGAAAAGCTCTAAACTAAATTGCAAAATTTAAAATTATTATTAGTGAAGTTTTGGGGGGAAGTTTAAGTTTGTTGCTTTTAGATATAATCTTTATATTTTTTAAAGCTTATAGCCTATAACTTACAGCTATTAGATTTATTTTGGATTTTGTTAGTTAATTTTTTTACTAATGGTTATTGCTTCAAAACCATTGGCTGTCCGCAGCAATAGACAGTCCCCTTGCCACCCTTCTTTATTTCTATCTCTCTCCCACAGACCAGGCATGTATAATATTTACCATTCTCGTTTACTACCTCTTCCTTCTCTTGGCCAGTCTTCTGACTAGCGTAGGTCTTTACTATCATCTCTTCTCTGCAGCACATAACGGAAGGACCTGATCCCCAACTGGGCCCGGGTGGTCTTATGACTTTAATCTCCTTGCCACATATTTGGCAGAATAATGTTTTCCCTAACCAATCAACCATATTTTTCCCTTTATATTAACTGCTAAATTTGCAGGTCTAAAAAAGCTATAAGCTTTAAGCTTTAAGTTATAAGCTAAAAAATTTAAAACTCAAAAATAAAAAGGTAGAATTTCTGGAAAGTATTTTAAAATTACACTTTAACTTTGAGCTTTTCGCTTTAAACTTTCCGCTTTTCTTTTCTATTTACAGCTTACAACTTATAGCTTATAGCTGTTTTGTCAATCAAGATCTTTTTTCTCAATATATGCGTTTTCTTCTAATTCCTTAAGGTAGTCCTGGTAAATTTTATCCCTTTTTCTGTTATAAAGAATCTCTTCAATCTGGTCCTTAGCGTCAGAAAAAGGTTTTATTGAATCTTTCGTTTTCTCAAGCACTTTAAGGATATGATAGGAAGATTCCCCTTTTACGATTGCAAAATCTCCGCTATTCAATGAAAAAGCAATTGCAAACTCAGGTGCCAATTCATCTTTCTTATACACCCCCATATCTGTTAGCCTTGAAACTATACCTTCCTTCTCAAACTTATCAGCCAGCTCTACAAGTCCTTCGTAACTTTTTCTTTCATTAAATACTTTATAGATTTTTGGCTCTAAATCAGTCAAACCGGCTTTGCCGTTGTCTCTGTCTGTTTTAATTAAAATCTGCTGCAGGTGGACTGTACCGGGAGTTTTAAAATAATCCATATTAGTGTCATAATAGTCCTTTAACTCCTTTGAGGTAAAGAATATTTTGGGTTTCACCACATGATTCATCAGCGTAATAATTGTAATTTGCTCCCGTATCTTCTGACGGTATTGAAGAAGTGTCAGATTTTCTTTTTTCAGCGACTCCTGAAATTGCTCTTCAGATAAGGAATATGTTTTCTTTTGCTCCTCTATTGCTGATGAAATATTTTCTTCAGAAACAGTAATCCCGAGTTCCTTTGCTTTCTGAAGCTGCAGTTTCTCTTTCACCATCTCAGCTAAGACTTTTTCCTTAATTTCCTTTATCCGGTCTTTTTGTTCTTCGAGAGGATACCTGCTCTTAGCCTCAAAAATTATAGGTGTTGTCTCTCTCTTAAGCTCGCTAAGAGTAATTGATTCGTCGTTTACTATTGCAACTATACGGTCAATGATTTCCCCCCGGGATAAAGAAGTCCCTGAGGAGATAAAGACTAAAGTAACTATAAGGTATTTTATGTATTTTAGATTCATATATCTCCCTTAAAAAACCTCTTCCCGCAGTATTGCATGGGTCTGATTTATTGCTTCCTCAAGCTTTTCTCCGTCTTTTCCGCCAGCCTGCGCAAAGTCCTTTCTTCCCCCGCCTTCTCCTCCAACAAACTTAGATATCTTTTTTACTATGTTACCAGCATGGAATTTATCTGTCAGGTCCTTGCTTACACAAACTATTATTGATGCTTTACCTTTTATTTCTGCACCTAAAACTATTACACCAGACCTTAACCTGTCTTTAAGCCTGTCACCAAGATCCCTCAACTCTCCTACAGACTCTGTTTCTACAATTGATGCTATTACCTTAATCCCGTTGAGATCTTTTACTTTTGATGAGAGTATTTCCTCGATGCTCCCCTTCCCTCCTGCTGATTTAAGCTTGCTTATCTGTCGTTCATACTCTTTGATTGTCTCAGACAATTTTTTAATTTTTGGGATTATGTCCTCGCTCCTTGTTTTTAGAGTGCTTGCAATTTTTTCAATCTCTTCTTCCTTCTTTTGAATATATTCTAAGGCAGCAACTCCTGTTATAGCTTCTATCCTCCTGATTCCAGCAGCAATTGATCTTTCCTGAAGAATTTTCAAAATTCCTATCTCACCTGTTGATTTTACGTGTGTACCTCCGCAAAGCTCTTTGCTGAAGTCTGAAATTTCAATAACTCTGACTTCATCTCCGTATTTCTCATTAAACAGCGCTGTTGCTCCTGAATTTATTGCTTCCTTGAAAGGCATGTGAATAATTTCAACTTTATAATCTTCCTGAATCTTCTCGTTGACATTTTTTTCAACCCTTTGAATATCATTTTTTCCAATCTGAGAAAAATGGGTAAAGTCAAATCTCAATCTCTTTGGCTCTACAAGTGAACCGCACTGCTTAACATGATCGCCAAGGGCTTCCTTTAAAGCTGCCTGCAGTAGATGGGTAGCCGTATGATTTGCCTGTGTTTGCTTCCTGTTATAAGTATTAATTTTTGCTTCTACATCATCCCCGGTCCTTATAGTCCCTGTTATTAATTTCCCCTTGTGTACTATTAATTCCGGCAAAGGCTTTTGAGTGTCTTCTACCTCAAAAACTGAACCTCTGCTTATTATTTTACCTGTATCTCCTACCTGGCCCCCGGATTCCCCATAAAATGAAGTTTTATCTAAAATTATTTCACCCTCTTCACCCTTAATGAGGACGTCGGTTGGGTTATTACCCTTCAATATTTTCAAAATTTTTGAATTGGATACGGGAACATCATAACCTACAAACTGGACAGGGCTTATTTCTGAAGCAACCTTCCTGTAAACAGGTTTGGTTCTCTCTTCTCCTGAACCGCTCCATGACTGCTTTGCGAGCCTTTTTTGTTCATCCATTGCAGATGAAAACCCTTCCATATCGAGGGCAAATCCTTTATCAGAAGCTATTTCATTGGCTAAATCCACAGGAAACCCGTAAGTATCATAGAGCTTAAAAACCTCCCTGCCCGGGATTGACAGTATATTTTTTTCATCCAAATTAAGCATAAGCTCGTTCAAAATTTTTATACCCTGCTCAAGGGTATTAGCAAACCTCTCTTCCTCACTTAAAACCAGTTTTATTATAAGTTCCTTAGCATCAAGCAGCTCCGGATAAGGTTCTTTCATTATTTCAATCAGGACAATGACCAATTTATTAAGGAACAGGCCCTCTATACCCAGTATTTTTCCGTGACGGAGGGCTCTTCTTAAAATTCTGCGAAGTACATAACCACGCCCTTCATTGGAAGGCAAAATGCCATCGCCGATTAAGAATGAAATTGCACGGATATGATCAGCTATGACCCTGATTGAAATATCATCTACCTGGTTTGAACCGTATTCTTTCTTAGAGATCTCTGAGATAGAATCTATAAGGGGTCTGATTAAATCAATTTCAAAGTTAGATCTGACGCCTTGAACGATTGCCGATATTCTCTCAAGACCAAGGCCTGTGTCTATACTTGGCTTCGGTAGGGGAGAGAGATTTCCCTTCTCATCCCTGTTAAATTGCATGAAAACAAGATTCCATAATTCTAAATACCTGTCGCATTCGCATCCTACTCTGCATTCAGGTTTTTTACAGCCGAAATTTTCACCCTGGTCAATTATTATTTCTGAGCATGGACCGCAAGGACCGGTTTCACCCATTTGCCAGAAATTATCTTTCTGCCCAAGCCTTACAATTCTTTCTCGTGGAACTCCTATTTTGGTTCTCCAGATCTCATAAGCTTCATCGTCTTTTTCAAACACTGATACCCAGAACAATTCTTTCGGAATCTTAACCGTTTCTGTCAGAAACTCCCATCCAAATTCTATGACAGCTTCTTTGAAATAGTCCCCAAAAGAAAAATTTCCCAACATCTCAAAAAATGTATGGTGACGCAAAGTCTTTCCCACTATCTCAAGATCATTATGTTTACCCCCTGCCCTCACACACTTCTGCGCCGTGGCAACCCTTTTGTATGGCTTTGTTTCCTCTCCCAGGAATATGTTTTTAAATTGAACCATCCCTGCATTTGTAAAAAGCAGGGTCGGATCATTTTGCGGGAGGAGAGGAGAACTTGGGATAATCTTATGATCTCTTTTTCTGAAGAAATCTAAAAACAAGGTCCTAAGCTCATGTCCTGATAAAAACATTTTGTAAAACTATTTACCTCCAAATCCATTAATGAAAGTTTGAAGCTCCCTACAGCAAGCTGCAGGGAATCTAAAAAACGTAAGATTCTTATTTGTCATTCCTGCCTGCCTGCCGGCAGGCGGGGACGGCGTCTGGATTCCCACTGGAGTTTACCCCGTACTCCAATACGGGGTGGGAATGACACAAGATAATCCTGTAATTTGGAGAAAATAAAATAAAACCCTCCTCTTGTCAAGGAAGAAAGAAAATCAAAAATTCTGAAAAAGTCTCGTTTTGTGATTACACAGATTATAGATGAGATTCCACAGATTGAATTTACAAAGAAAAAATCTCTGTAATCTTCCTAAATCTGTGTAATCAGAGGTCTTCTGGCATATTTTTCACAAACCTCCAAAAAATATATTGACAAAATTAAGCTTTTATTTTAAACAATATATGACAATTTAATTAACCTCATTTAATCCTTCGGTTAAAACTAACGTGAGAAAGTAGTGGCGAAAAAAAACAAAAGGGGAAAGTAGTTAATATTCTTTTTAAACAGATTTTCTGCTGGAGCTGATAATCCCGATAGCGTTTAAAAACCTTATATTTAGAGTTTTGATACCGATATTTAGGCAAAAAATATTTCAGTTTTAAAGTTGTTTTGGAACCATCTTTTCCTTTGTTCTAAAAAAAATCCGCACCAGCAAGTTAAAAGTAACATTGAACTAATTATAACTCTCAGGCGAGAGTTTATATTCTCTTAAATCTCTTCATCAGATTGAGAGAAAAGACATTTAACAAATAAAACTATTTCGAGGGTAACAAAAAGATGCCAAGAACAGTCGCAAGGGAAACTAAAAAAGAAGCCAAGGAAACCAAGGAAATCAAAGAAGCTAAAGAAGCTAAAGAAACCAAGGAAGAAATCAAGGAAGTACCTAAAGAAGAGATTAAAAAAGAAGAGAGCATGGATATTCCAAAATTAAAGAATTTGACCATAGTTCAACTGAGTTCGTATGCAAAAGAGCTTGGTGTTTCTGGAATAAGCTCTTTGCGTAAGCAGGAGCTGATTTTCGAAATCCTGCGAGCCCAGATTGAGAAGAACGGTTTAATTTACGGTGAAGGCGTCTTGGAAACCCTACCAGATGGTTTCGGATTTCTAAGATCAAGCGGCTATAACTACCTTCCGGGACCTGATGATATATACGTTTCTCCTTCCCAGATAAGAAGGTTTGACTTAAGAACAGGCGATACAGTATCAGGTCAGATCAGGCCGCCAAAAGAAGGTGAGAGATATTTTGCACTTTTAAAGGTCGAAGCAATTAATTTTGAAGACCCTGAACTGGCAAAGGATAAGACACTGTTTGACAATCTTACTCCCCTCTATCCCCAGGAGAGAATAAAGCTGGAAGTAGAAAACCCAGGAAATTCTGACCTTTCTATGCGCATAATGGATCTTTTGACACCTCTTGGGAAAGGCCAGAGAGGACTGATCGTTGCTCCGCCCAGAACCGGTAAAACAATGCTTCTTCAATCTATCGCAAACAGTATTACCATTAATCACCCCGAAATTATATTAATTGTGCTCCTAATTGATGAACGTCCTGAAGAGGTTACTGACATGCAGCGCTCAGTCAAGGGCGAGGTTGTAAGTTCTACTTTTGACGAACCGGCTTCAAGACATATCCAGGTTGCAGATATGGTAATAGAAAAGGCAAAAAGGTTAGTTGAGCATAGGAAAGATGTTGTTATATTACTTGACAGTATAACAAGGCTTGCCAGGGCACATAATACTGTAATTCCTCCAAGCGGCAAAATCCTTTCCGGTGGTGTCGATTCCAATGCACTGCATCGTCCGAAGAAATTTTTCGGTGGTGCGAGAAATATTGAAGAGGGTGGCAGCCTGACAATTATTGCTACGGCACTGATAGATACAGGCAGCAGAATGGACGAAGTTATTTTTGAAGAATTCAAAGGTACCGGGAACATGGAAGTCAACCTTGACAGGAGACTTGTAGACAGGCGAGTGTTCCCTGCAATTGATATAAGCCGTTCAGGAACAAGAAAAGAGGAGTTACTGCTCGACCCAGAAGAGCTTAACCGTATATGGATATTAAGGAAATTCCTGAACACCATGGGAATCGTTGACAGCATGGAGTTTCTGCTTGAAAAGGTAAAGAGCACTAAAAGCAACAGGGATTTTTTAAATTCTATGAACACTTAATTTTTTTCTTGTAAAAATATTAATAATTTTGTAAATTTTAAAAGTTATTTATTTAATATTGTAAATATGGGCTGGCAGGCGGGCTATTTATGTCCCGCAAAGACAGAGTTAGAAAACACCGTCTATCCAGATTGAAAAGGAGTAAACTTTGAAAAAAGGAATTCACCCTGAATATAAGGACACCATAATAACCTGTGCTTGTGGAGAAGTTATTCAGACAAGGTCTACTAAACAGAATCTTCGGATAGAAATTTGTTCCAAATGCCACCCATTCTTCACCGGTAAACAGAAACTTATGGACACGGCTGGAAGAGTTGAGAGATTCAGAAGGAAATACAAAAAGAAAGGCAGCGAGACTAATTGAAAATAATTTCTTTATATAACTCTTTCTCTGAAAGAATAAAATCTCTTGCCGGGCTATTTTCTTATAACTTTTTTTCTTTATATCCATCCCAAAAAGAAGCCATCTTATCTTCCCTCCAGCGAGCAGGATAGCGGTTTTCTAACCACATAAGCAGTAAGTAATAAGTAGTAAGGATTAAGTGACAAGAAAAATCTTAATCATTAATTCTCTTACTACTTAACCCTTAATTCTTAATACTGAATATTTAATCCAGAACTGAGGTTTTACAAATGTTTGAAAAATTAGAATGGTTTGAAAAACGGTTCGAAGAGTTAAATAAATTAATGAGTGATCCCAGGGCATGGGATAATCCTGATGACTTCCCCAGATATGCCAGGGAGCATTCAGAATTATCAAAGATTGTGGAACTGTATCGCCAGTA
>MGDB01000125.1:0-2950 GCA_001790645.1 Candidatus Schekmanbacteria bacterium GWA2_38_11 | reverse complement strand
ACAATGCTAAAAGATGAAGAGGACGAGGAGTTAAAAAATCTGGCAAAGGAAGAAATTGAAAGGCTGGATTCAGAGCTTGCAGTTGTAGAAAAAAATTTGAAGTTGCTGATGCTCCCCAAAGACCCAAATGATGAAAAGAATATCTTGCTCGAGATCAGGGCTGGTGCCGGAGGAGAAGAAGCTGCACTGTTTGCAAGCAACCTTTTTAGAATGTATTCTCGCTATGCTGAGAATAAAGGATGGAAAGTTGAGATAATGAGTTCCAGTCAAACAGGAATAGGCGGATTAAAAGAAATAATAGCAATGATTGAAGGTAAGAACGTTTACAGCCAGTTAAAATTTGAGAGCGGTGTTCACAGGGTTCAAAGGATCCCTGCAACTGAGGCGGGCGGAAGAATCCATACTTCCACTATTACTGTAGCCATTTTACCTGAGGCTGAAGAAGTAGAGGTAGAGATAAAACCCGATGAACTTAAAATAGATGTATACCGTTCTTCAGGACCAGGGGGACAGAGCGTCAATACTACAGATTCAGCAGTCAGGGTCACCCATATCCCCACCGGACTGGTTGTAGCCTGCCAGGACGAGAAGTCACAGCACAAAAACAAGGCCAAGGCCATAAAAATACTTCGTGCAAGGTTATTAGATAAAATGAAGGCTGAACAACAGGCAGAGAGGTCACAGGAAAGGAAAAGCCAGGTAGGTACCGGGGATAGAAGTGAGAGGATAAGAACTTATAATTTCCCTCAGGGAAGAGTCTCAGACCACAGGATTGGCCTGACCCTTTATAAGTTAGATAATGTCCTGGATGGCGATCTTGATGAGATAATTGAAGCATTAACTACTTTCTATCAAACAGAGGTTTTAAAGGAGAGTTTTTCAGGTGAACCTCAAAGTGTCTGAAGCCATAAAAAAGGCTGAGAATTTTCTAAAAACAAAATCTATACCTAAACCGAGGTTAGATTGTGAAGTCCTTATGGAATCTCTTCTGGGTTTTAACCAGGCAGAGCTTTACGCAAACCTTGAAAGATATTTATCTTCTTTACAGTTTGAAAGCTATAGCAGGCTAATCGAAAGAAGAGGAAACAGAGAACCAACCCAGTATATAATTCAAAGCCGTGAGTTCTGGTCATTGGATTTCAGGGTTGATAAATCTGTTTTAATCCCAAGGCCTGAGACAGAAATTCTGATAGAAAGAGTCCTGGTATTAAGGCTTGAAAAACATGCAGGAGTGTCACCTTTAAGAATACTGGATATCGGTACTGGCTGCGGGAATATAGCTATTGCCCTTGCCAAAGAAATTCCCGCAGCAAAGATAATTGCTTCTGATATTTCTCTGAGTGCTTTAAAAATAGCAATGTTAAATGCTAAACTTAATGGTGTAAAAAAAAGAATAGAATTTGTTCAAGGGAATCTCCTTGAGCCATTTTGCAACGATAGAAATCTAAAGATTCCGCCTTTCAATATCATAGTGTCAAACCCTCCCTATATACCATCTGAACAGATAAATGAATTATCGCCTGAAGTCTCAAAGTGGGAACCAAGGACAGCTCTTGACGGCGGTATTGATGGGTTAGATTTTTATAGAAAAATTATTGCAAAAGCAGGTGACTGTCTGGTAAAAGAAGGTTTTCTGCTTCTCGAGATTGGTGAAGATCAGGCAGAAAAAATAAAAGAAATAGCTATTTTTCACAACGCATACAAAGAGGTTAAAGTCTATCAGGATTACTCAGGCAAAAACCGTGTAATTGAAATATGGAAAAAATAATTATTGAAGGCGGAGAAAGATTAAAGGGAGAAGTCAGGATAAGCGGAGCAAAAAATTCCGCTCTTCCTCTCATGGCTTCCGCACTCCTTGCTGAAGGAGTTTGTACAATAAAAAATGTCCCTAAACTGCGGGACGTGAATACATTTGTTGACCTCCTAAAATACATAGGAGTCAAGGTCAGCAGGGATAAAGAGGAGGAGCTTGAGTTTGACGCTACCAGTATTAATTGCTATGAAGCTCCTTATAACCATGTAAAGACGATGCGTGCTTCTGTTCTTGTCCTCGGACCCCTTATTGCAAGATTTGGCAAGGCAAAGGTTTCCCTTCCCGGCGGATGTGCCATTGGAGCAAGGCCGATTAACCTCCATCTTAAAGGCCTTGAGGCTTTAGGAGCTAAAGTCAGTATTGAACATGGTTATGTTATTGCTAAAGCCCGGAGGTTAAAAGGCGGTAATATTTATTTTGATATACCTACAGTGACCGGAACAGAGAACTTAATGATGGCAGCATCCCTTGCATCCGGCAATACCATAATAGAGAACGCTGCCTGCGAACCTGAGGTCAGTGAGCTTGCACACGTTTTACGGAAAATGGGAGCAAAGATTTCAGGTGATGGTACTGAGAGGATAGAAATTGAAGGGGTGGATAAACTCAACCCCTTTGAACATATAATTATGCCTGACCGGATAGAAACAGGAACATTCATGTTAGCAGCAGGAATTACAAGAGGAAACATTACAATTTCAAACTGCGTACCAGCACATTCACAGACCCTCATCCTCAAACTTCGTGAGACAGGAATTGAGGTAATTGAAGGGGACAGTTGGGTAAGGGTAATAAGCCCTGAAGAAATAAGAGCTACTGACGTAAAGACATCTCCCTACCCGGGATTCCCCACAGATATGCAGGCCCAGTTCATGGCTCTCATGTGCCTCTCAAAGGGGTTAAGTGTAATTACTGAAAATGTTTTTGAGAACCGGTTTATGCATGTGAGCGAGCTGTTGCGAATGGGAACAGATATTAAAATAGACGGGAGATCAGCAATAGTAAGAGGCGTTCCGTTTTTAAGCGGTGCTCCTGTAATGGCAACAGATTTAAGGGCAAGCGCAAGCCTGATACTTGCAGGCCTCGCAGCAAGAGGAGAAACCACAGTCTCAAGAATCTATCACATAGATAGAGGGT
>MGDB01000124.1:1776-6110 GCA_001790645.1 Candidatus Schekmanbacteria bacterium GWA2_38_11 | reverse complement strand
ATCTTCGTAAAAATGACTTTTTAAAGGACTACATGGAAGATTTTAATTTAATGCTTGATTCTCTGGACAAAAAAAATAAAGAGATGAAATTTATTGGTACTAAAAGCACCCTCTTGTTAACTGAGCTTTTGAGTGAAATGGGAAAAGGGGAATTATCAGCTAATGAAGTTGGCAATAAGGTTAATGAGGTGTTAAACAAGGTAAAGGAATTAACATCATTGACAGAATCTCCCTCAACCGGTTCATCGCAGGATTAAAGAGTGCTTATGCTTCTTTTTGTAAAAAAAATAAAAAAGGTTTTAGTTTAATAGAGCTTATGATAATTGTCTTTATAATCGGAATTTTAGGGTCTATTGCAATACCGCTATACTCTGGATATAGAAAAAAAGCTATAACGGTGGAAGCAAAAACTAATCTAATTGCATTATATAAATTTGAAATTCATTATTTTTCAGATAATGATAAATTTACTTCTGACTTAAATGCTTTAGGGTTCCAGACTGAGAGTAATAAGTACTATAACTATTCAGTTGTGAATGACGGAAAATCCTTTACTGCAACTGCTGCAGGGAATATAGATAATGACTCGTCTCAGGATGTCTGGACAATAGATGATAAACAGGCTTTAGTTCATCAGACTGAGGATTAAGCCGGAGAGTAGTATATAGTAAGATTAAATTCTAAATCCGAAATTCTAAATCCTAAATAATGTCCAAAATATAAAATCCAAATGTTTTAAACTGTTTTGAATTTAGGTTGTTTTGAATTTTGATATTGTTTAGAATTTAGATATTAGAATTTAGGATTTAATAAATTCAGGATTTAAATGCCTAAATTATTTTTCCTACAAGGTCATATCCTAAGGCGTTAGTGATTAAGACATTGAAGATTTCCCCGATCTTTGGGTTTCCTTTGTTGATATAGGTTACTCCGTCCACATCAGGGGCCTGTCCCTCAGTCCTTCCTTCCAGGAGTAAATCAGTTTCCTTTGAGAGGCCTTCAACTAATACTTTCTGGCGAGTCCTGATTAATTCCTTATTTTTTTTGAAAGATATCTCCTTCTGGATTTTCATAATTTCCTGTGCTCTTTCTATCTTGATCTTTTCAGGTATCTGCCCCTTTAATGCAAAGGCTTTTGTTCCTTCTTCTTTCGAGTAAGAAAAAGCTCCTAAGTGATTAAATCGGGCTTCCTTAATAAAATTGCAGAGTCTTTCAAAGTGTTTGTCAGTTTCTCCGGGGAAACCTGTGATGACAGATGTTCTCAGAGATGTGTGAGGAGCAACTTTTCTTATATTTTCAATGAGCTTGTAAATATAAGCGGCTGAATATCTTCGCTCCATTTTTTTTAAGATTTTATCATCTATGTGCTGGATAGGGATATCAAGATAGTTACATATCTTTTCTTCACTGCGTATAAGCTCAATTAATTCTGAATCTATCTTTGAAGGGTAGGTATAGAGAACTCTGAGCCATTTGATACCATTAATTTTTGTCAGTTTTTTTAAGAGGGTCTTGAAGTTAAAGGATCCCTTCAAATCTTTTCCATAATTTGTAGTGTCCTGTCCGATTAGATTAACCTCTTTGACACCCTTTTCTGCCAGCAGGGTAACTTCATTAATAATTGAAGCGATACCACGGCTTCTAAAAGGTCCGCGTATGGAAGGGATAGTGCAGTATGAGCACCGGTTATTGCATCCGTCACTTATTTTAACATATGCTGTAGATTCAGGAGTAATGAGCTTGCGAGGCATATTATATTTGTAAAAACTCGTTTTACGGGATAAAGTCCATGATGAGGGGTTAATACCTGAGTTATCTGTTTTAAAATTTTTTGATTTGCTTATACTCTTTTTAGAGAATTTAACAATATCTGGAATATGATTCAGGCCCAGCAGGAAATCAATTTCAGGAATCTCCTTTTTTAACTTTTTTTGATAGCGCTGGGCAAGGCATCCTGTAACAATTATTGATCTGAGAGCAGTATTCTGTTTCTTAAGATCCGCTATTTCTAAAATTGCATCTATGGATTCGATCTTTGCTGGTTCTATGAATGAGCATGTATTGATTATTATGATTTGTGCATCTTCCTGTTGAGAGGTTATTTCAAATCCTGCTTTTTCTAAAAGCCCTAACATTATCTCAGAATCAATAGAATTTTTCGGGCACCCGAGGCTTATTAAACCTACTTTTACATTCAAAGATTGATTCTCCATACTAATTGTTATACAAATTATAAGTAGCGAGTAGCCTGCCTACCGCAGGCAGGCAGGCAGAGAGTAGAGAGTATAAAAGCTAAAAACTTAAATTGCAAAGCAGCGATTAAGTTTCTAAAGTTAAACATGGGTGATTAATCATAGTTTGCTTAATTACTTTTTAATTTTGCACTTTTCACTTCACACCAATTCTCCCTTGCAATCCATCCGCCTCCAAGGACTATATCTCCGTCATAAAAAACAGCAGCCTGTCCCGGAGTTATTGCTAATTGGGGCTTTAAAAACCTGCACCTTACCCTCTCTCCCTCAAGAGGCGTTAAAACAGCTTCCGCTTCTTTAGTCTGGTAGCGGAATTTTACCATGCAGTCTATATCTGAAGAAGGTTTTTCAATTGCATTCCAGATTACATCCCCGATTAAACAGGATTCAGTTTTAAGATATGTTTTTTCACCAACTACTACTTCATTTCTATCCGGCCTTAATCCCAGAACATATAAAGGTTTCCCCGCAGCAATTCCTAAACCCTTTCTCTGGCCTATTGTAAAAAATGGTATTCCATTATGCTTCCCCAATATTTCACCTTCAGGTGTTACAATATTACCTTCTTTGAAATTGACCGTGTTCAATTCTCTTTTTATGAATGAAGGATAATCTTTGTCCGGAATGAAGCAGATCTCCTGGCTTTCTTTTTTGTCAGATACTTTTAGCCCAAACTTTTTTGCAATAACCCTGACTTCTCCTTTGGTATATTCACCAACAGGAAATAGCAGTGAACCAAGTTCTTTTTGTGAAAGGCTGAAAAGGAAGTATGACTGGTCTTTGGCTGGATCAATCCCCTTTTTCAGATAATACCTGCCTGCTATTTCATCAATTCCTATTCTTGCGTAATGCCCTGTTGCTAAATAATCTGCACCGATTTCCTTAGCCTTTCTTAGGAGATGATGAAATTTTATTCTCTGATTGCACAGGATGCAGGGATTAGGAGTTTTTGCTGCAATATACTCGGATACAAAATAGCCTATAACCTCTTTTCTGAATTCTTCTTCAAAGTTGATTACATAAAATGGGATTTGAAGTTTTTCGGCAACCCTTCTTGCATCTTCTATATCAGAAAGGGAACAGCAGGCGCCAAAGTCTGTAGAAGAATAAACGGAATAGTCAAAGAGGTGAAGGGATACACCGATCACTTCGTTTCCCTGAGAAGCTAAAATAGCAGCAGCAGTTGAACTATCAACCCCGCCGCTCATTGCAACAACGATTCTTTTCTTGGTATTCATATATGTCATATATAGTATTATTAAAATGAAATTCTAAATCCTAATATCTAAATTCTAAACAAATTCAAAATTCAAATGATCCAAATTTAAAACAGTTTTGAACATTTGAATTTTGAATTTAGATATTGTTTAGGATTTAGGATTTCGAATTTAGAATTTCATAACTACTTTCTGCTTCCTTTTTTACTGCCCACTCTTATCCGCACACCAGCTTTACTCCTGCGCCAAATACCTCTTCCATTCCCTTTTTGTCATTTACCACCGCACCGCGGCCGTAGTTCTTCCCTTTGCAGCCTGAAGCAGAGATCAGTTCTACAGGCTCAAAGTTATGGAGTTTTAATAAGGTTGCATGACCTTCCACTATGAAAGCATAAGTTTCTTCTCCGGGCCATTGCCAGGTCGTAATTACTGCAGCCCTTTTCCCATCAGGGATTTGACGGGTGAGATATGGATTTGCAAAGCAGTCAATTCTGTCAAAAAATAAAGATGTCTGGGCTGATTCCCGTGCAGTATAGATTGGAAAACCGACTGCAACGCAATCACTTTCATACATTTTTTCATAAAGAGGAGTCATGTCGTCTTTGATCACGCAAAAGTTCAGGACATCTTCTTTCCTGCATTTACGGCATCCATTGCAGGGGCCTATTTTCAGTTTATTCAACATTACCTTCTCGGTTTTTGCACCTTTGCTCTGGGCTCCTTTCAGTAACTGGTCAATCAGAACGTCACTGTTCCCGCCCACTCTCGGGCTCCCGCAAAAAGCAACGACCTTCATTTCCTCTGGTTTCTTGCTTAATATTTCCTTTTTTTCTGTGTATGGGGTCTTCCAGCGTTTTATTTTAAC
>MGDB01000124.1:1530-1721 GCA_001790645.1 Candidatus Schekmanbacteria bacterium GWA2_38_11 | reverse complement strand
GCAAAGATTTCAGGAGTTCTGAACTTTACAAAAAGTGGTTCATAGGATTTTGGGGCAACCTCCTGTGCAGCCTGAAGGAGAACTTCCTCTGTAACAGTCTCCAAGTTCTTAAGAGCAGCAACCTTTTTGCAGTTATAAAGAATTCTTTCTTCCCATCTGTCCCTGATTACTAATGGCCATGCCATCAGAAT
>MGDB01000124.1:0-1393 GCA_001790645.1 Candidatus Schekmanbacteria bacterium GWA2_38_11 | reverse complement strand
CAAGTATCAGTGTAATTCAAAATTATTGTAGGAGCTGACTCCTGTCAGCGATCGCCATCAAGAGATGGCTCTTACAAGGCTGACAGCTAATGATTGATACTTTGATACACTAACGCTGCAACGCTTTTTTTTAAAAGACTTTTAGAGAAAAAAGTCAGTAAAAAGTAGAATAAGCATGTTTACATGTTTTGAAAATATAATTATAATAAAAAAATAAATATCAAAATTAAGGAATACAAGATAAAAGTACATATCTTGACTTGGCATTTAAATTATGATATTCTAAAATTATGTAACTCTGATACTAAAGGTGAATTCGACTTGTTGACATTAACGTTATTAAAGGAGGGTTTAAGAAATGAAGAAACTCAGTTTGTTTTTGCTTTTTGCTTTTGTAACATTTTTGACTTTTGGCTGTGCAGAAACGCAAAACGCCCTTAGCAAGAAGTCTGTTCAGGGCGGACTGCTTGGGGCTGCAATAGGAGCAGGGGCTGGTGCCATAATCGGAAGCCAGACAGGTCATGCTGGTGTTGGTACTGCGATTGGAGCAGGAGTCGGTGCTTTAGCCGGAGGATTAATTGGCCATGCCATGGATAAACAGCAGGATGAGTTAAAGCAGATCATTGATAAACAGAATGCCCAGCAACAGCAAATGGAGCAGATGAAAGGTGAAATGGCTGCGCAGAGTACTAAGGTTGCAGACCTTCAGAGGAAGGGAGATGACATACTAATAAACTACAGGGGTGATGCACTTTTTGATACAGGTTCGCCTATACTCCATACCGGGGCTGTAAATAATTTAAAAGAGGTTGCGGTTATTCTTAAGAAGTATCCTGATACAAGAGTAACAATAAAAGGGCATACTGACACCACAGGAAGCCTTGAACTTAATAATAATCTTTCAAAGCAAAGAGCTGAAGCAGTAAAAACCGTACTGGTTGGAGAAGGAATAGCTCCTGAAAGGATAGCAACTATAGGGTATGGTCCGACCTTACCAGTTGCTTCTAATGATACACCGGAAGGAAGGCAGCAGAACCGCAGAGTTGAGATTGAAATAAAAGCAAATGAACAGCAGAAGCAGGGGTAAGTAATTTAAAAAAATTATAGAAGTTAAGAAGTTGTGAAGTTAGTAATGAAGGGGAGTGAGGTTAACCTTTTATTTTCTTTATTAAGATATCGTTGACCATTTGAGGATTTGCTTTACCCTTGCTCTCCTTCATAACCTGACCTACTAAGAAGCCAAGTATTTTGTCTTTTCCGGTTTTAACATCTTGGACCTGCTTAGGGTTAGCTTCCATAACCTTATCAATAATCTTTTCGATTTCTGCAGAATCAGTGACCTGGACTAATCCCTTTTCTTTTACTATCTCTGCTGCCTCTTTGCCTGTTCTGT
>MGDB01000123.1:7756-17360 GCA_001790645.1 Candidatus Schekmanbacteria bacterium GWA2_38_11 | reverse complement strand
TGGCAACTTCAAAGTCATTGGACATTCCCATTGAGAGATGGTCAAGGCTGATATTCGGAATATTCAGATTGAGAATATCTTCTCTCAGCCCGCTGAGTCTTCTAAAATATGGCCGTGAGTCTTCAGGAATAGAGAATAAGGGAGGGATTGTCATCAGTCCCTTTATCTTTATCCTTTCATAACAACTAATTTCTCTTAAAAGTTCACTCAACTTCTCAGGCATTACACCGGATTTAGTCTCTTCTCCCTCCAAATTAACTTCAACTAAAACATCCACCTGTGTATTATCTTTCTCAGCCAGTTTACTGAGTTCCTTTACCAGCGAAATGCTGTCAACAGACTCGATCATCCTGAAGCAGTTAACAACAAACTTTGCTTTGTTACTCTGCAAATGGCCTATGAAATGCCACTCTGCCTTATCTCCGATTGCTTCAATCTTTGGCAGTGCTTCCTGGACATAGTTCTCGCCTAATATCCTTGCACCAGCCTCTATGACCTCTATTATTTTCTCTACAGGCCATGTCTTTGTAACAACCACAAGCTTTATACTCTCTGGATCTCTCCCTGCCCGCAGAGCAGCAGACCTGATTCTCTCTAAAACTTTCCTGTAGTTTTCAGCAATCATTTTAAAAATTAATTTACTTAATATAATCTAATAAAGAGGAATAATAAAATTTACCTTCTCGCAAGACGATTAATAAACTATCAAAACCCTGAGTTCAAATCAAGTTCAAATACTAAAAAAGTTATAAGTTATTAGTTATAGGTTATAAGTCAAACTGTTAAGATTTCTGAAACTGCATAACGGCTGGCAACATGGAGAGGACGGTTCGTATTTAGAATTTTCTTGTGTGTCCGGCGTGCAATTTCAGGGTGATTGTTTTCTTCTGAGAGATGGGCAAGGCATGCCCACTTCAGGCACTTTTTTGCCGAGGCACTTAGGAGCTGCGCAGCTTCAATGTTAGAAATGTGTCCGCCCGGTCCCTGGATGCGCTGCTTAAGAAAATGTGGATAAGGCCCGTTCTCAAGCATCTCAGGGTCATAATTACTCTCGATAAAGACTGCATCAAGGGATGCGATTATCTCGTCAAGGCCTTTAAAAACATGTCCAAGGTCTGTCAGAATCCCAAGCCGCTTGCTGCCCTTTTCAACTACAAACGCCACACCATCTTCCCCATCATGGGGAGTTGGTATTGTCTGGACAGAGACTTTCCCGAATTTAATTTCTTCTCCAGCCTTAAAATGGCGGATATCCTTCAATTTACCGAGTGCACATCTCACATTGCCGGCAGCAAGTGTCTGCCGCGTTGCATAGACAGGCAGGCCGTATTTACGCTGGAACACTCCGGCACAACAGATATGGTCTGCATGGTCGTGTGATATGATCACGGCATCAACTTTACGGATATCCCTTCCATGCCTTGCAAGCCGCTCTTCCGCTTTAATGCCGCTAATCCCGGCATCAAAAAGCAGCTTTACGCCATCCGCCTCAACATATATAGAATTACCGTTACTTCCTGACTGAAGTGAAATTGCTATCATAACTATCGCTCACAAATGTTGGAATAATTCACTCTGTTATTTATTCATTAATGGTTTATTAAATTCCATCAAAAATTGGTTATCTTGGTTGTGGCCTTGTATTGTTTTTATAATCATTTTCATGAATCTTTAGATGTTTCCATGCTAAAGATGTTCCGAATCGTCCATAAACTTCTCTATCCTACATCGCAAACTTCTAGTCGCAGGCTATGTTATATGCCGTTGATTGCTTTTATAAATAATCTTTTAAAACCAGAACTTTCATTTCTTTTATCTGTTTGAGCTTTTTATCATTGGTAAGAAATATATCTGCTCCGGCATCAATAGCTGATGAAATTTGAATAGCATCAATGGTTCTTAGATCTGAGTATTTTCCTCTCAATCTTCCAGCTTTCTCAGCTATGTTAGAAGAGATTTCCATTAGGCTAAGATTTTTTCCATGTTCGAGAAATTCTGCAAATTTCCTTGCCAACTTCTCATCTCCAACCTCAATTGGTTTAGACAAAACCTCAGTAATGGTTATAACAGAAGAAAAGGCATTCAATCTACCTGACAAGAATAAGTCAAAAGCTTCTTTAGCAAGTGGTCCAAACTGAGGATGAGCTTCAATGTAGTAGATAACAGGTGCTGTATCTATAAATATGGTGCTGACCTGACTTAATTCATCAGCAAAGGTCATATCCGATCCTCTCTCAAGCGATTCACATACTCTTGAGCATCTTCTCCCTTCCATAACCCTTTCCCAATTCCGTAAAGTTTACTCCAATCAAGATCCTTTTTTGCCGCAAGACCTTTTTTTCTTAATTGATGAGCAAGCTTTTCTACTAATTTTAACTGTTCCTCAGGTGGAAGCTTCTCGATTTCCTTTTCAATTTTTTTTAAGGCGATCCCTTTTCGCATTTTAGACCCCTTTCTTGTTTATTATTAGTATCACTACAAATAATTTGCTATATATTAAAAATATATCAATTAGAAAAAGTGTAACTTATCTATTGATAACAATACCAGACTTTGATAAATTGATTCAAGAAAATTCAACCTCCCCCTCACCTTAATCCTCTCCCCTTGGGGGAGAGGATAGTAAGTAGGCAATAATCTCTTCTTTACCAAGAAAGAAGAAGTGGAAAAATAAAATTCCCTCTTTTTTCAGAGAAGAGGGATAGGTGAGGGAAAACGTTTCAAATTATCAATTAGGAGAGGTTAAATGTATGGCTAAAATAATTAAAATCAAAACTTCCGGTATTGTAGTTGAAGCGAAGCTGAATGACAGCAGGACTTCAAAACTCATATGGGAAGCGCTCCCGATAATAGCAAAAGTTGAAACATGGGGTGATGAGATATATTTTACAATCCCTGTAATATCAGACCTTGATGAGACTGCAAAGGAATTTGTCGAAGAAGGTGACCTTGGTTACTGGCCAATCGGGAAAGCCTTCTGTATATTCTTTGGACCCACACCGATTACAAAGGGGAATAAAATAAAACCTGCAAGCAGCGTAAACATAATAGGGAAAGTGAAGAGAGATCCCAAAGTCTTTAAAAAGGCAAAAGACGGTGATGAGATAAGGATAGAACGGGAGGATTAAGATTTCATTATGTGATTACACAGATTAGCAAGCTATAAGCTGTAAGCTTTAAGCTATAAGCTAAAATGAGTAGAGAGTAGAGAGAATGGATTTGCAATTTTCATTTTACACTTTTCATTCCTCTTCCCCTCTTGCTACTTTCTACTCTCTACTTTTAAGTTATTAGTCTTTCCTTGCAACAAAGGTGTTAAATTTTTTTTCTTCAAGCTTTTTTGCAAATTTTTGTGCTTCTTCAAGGGTTAAAAAACTTCCCACCCGGACCCGGTTAAATTTCTTACTGTTTGTCTCATAAATTGTAATATAGGCATCCCCATATTTTTTATTAAGGTTACGCATCAATCTCTCTGCATTTTCTCTTACAAGGAATGCCCCAACCTGAACCGTAAAAACTCCTATTTTCAATTTATCTTCAAAATCTATATTAGTGTCAACTACCTCAAGAGTTACCATGCTTATCCCAGCTTCAACCATATTAAGTATCCTGGCAGCGCCGTAGGAAAGGTCTATGACCCTTCCGCCAACAAAAGGTCCTCTGTCATTTATTTTAACATTAACTGATTTCCCATTCTCAAGGTTTGTTACATGCACCATCGTCTGGAGTGGAAGTGTCCTGTGGGCTGCTGTTAGACCATACATATCGTAAATTTCTCCGCTTGAAGTTGGCCTCCCGTGGAAATCTTCTCCATACCATGAAGCAAGTCCTTTCTCTTTGTAGAACAGGCGAGAGACCTCAGGTTTTCCCCTTAACACAGTGCATGAGCTGCTAAGCAGCGAAAATAATGAGACCAAAATTATAAAGCCCAGAACTTTACTGTTCTTTAGTTTAGCAATCCTGCGTTTTTCACTATTTTTAAAATGCTTTTCTGCATCTATAAATTTTTCTTTCTTAAAACCCGTAAAGATTCTATAGAACAGGAAATAACCGCGCAGATAGACAGGGTTTCCAATGAGGTCTAAAAACATATGAATTGCAAAACCGATTGCCAGCCCTGAAAGGAAAAAACTTTTTGAATAGAAGGAAATGATAATCCCTAAAGGGAGCAGCAGTTCATAGGAATGAAAGACTACATATGCTTTTTTATAATAGAGGAGATCAAAAAATTCTACAAAATTTTTTGCGCTAAATTTCTTTTCAGAGAATTTATAGAACTCAACAAAATGATCCAGATCAATCAGCACTCCCCCGATTAGAAGTCCGACTGCTCCAAGAACTGACTGGAAATAATAATAAAAGATAAGACTGATTCCGGAAGAAATATATAGATGATCCCTGGGGCTGATTTTCGTTACCTTTTAAAATTATTTAACCTCAGCTAAAGCCGTGGCCATAGGATTCAACTTGTCAAGCTAAAATCAAATCCCCCCCAACCCCCCTTTTCTAAAGGGGGGTTGGGGGGGATTTTCAAAACCTCGAACCCTTCACTCCATCAGCAATAAGGAAATGAGAGAGAATTTTTATAATTAATAATGATAATTAAAATAGCGGTTATAAAAAAAATTTTAACTGGAGGCACTTAATAATATAAGTAAGTGCCTCCAGCACCTGTTTCAGAATTATCTTTTTTTCTTAGCTGCTGGTTTTCTCTTCGCAGGTTTTTTCTTCGCCGCTTTCTTTTTGGTTGCCATTCTCTCTCATCCCTCCTTTCAGTTTGGGTTTACATAAATAATTTATATTAAAATATTTTATTTCTCTTTTTTTTAATATTAAAGAAATATTTTCCCTCAGTCAACAATTTTTTAAATTAAAATCAAAAATCAAAATACAAAAAATCAAAATCAAAGTAAAAAATTAAAACTGAAGAGAGTTAGGAGCCGGGATTTATGTGTTCTTAAATACGATGTCAGACAGGATGCCTTACCTCTTCCACTTATAACTTATAATCTATAACTTTAAGTAGCGAGTAGCCTGCCTGCGGCAGACAGGCAAGTAACAAGACGGGAGAAGGAATGAAAAGTCTGAAGTTGAAATTACAAATTTAAAATTTTGAGTTTTAAGCTGTGGTTTTTAGCTTTGCGTTTTAAGTTTTTACTTTCTACCTGTTCTGCTTATAGCTTAAAGCTTACAGCTTATAGCTTGCTAATCTGTGTAATCTTTTTAAAATCTGTGTAATCAGAATTCTTTAAAAGAATTCTTACATCAATTTAAAAATTGATTCTCTTGCAAAGTTTAAGAATGGAGATGGATATAGTCCGATCAGAACAGTTAAAATCAAAGTAATCATCAGCGCAAAAACTAAAGATTTTGACTGGATTAGCTGGAAACTTTCCTTTGGGGATTCTATATACATGGCTCTTATTATTAAAAAATAATAATAAGCAGAAATGACACTTGTCAAAACTCCGATGACAGCGAGGATATATAGCTTGGCCTGTATCGCTACTGTGAAAAGATAAAATTTTCCAACAAAACCTGCAAACGGAGGAAATCCCATCAGTGAAAGGAGAAAAATTGTCATTGCTGCAGCATAGAATGGATTTGTTTTTGCCAGCCCCGCAAAATTAGAAATCTCGTCCCCCCTCAGACTGTTTTTCCTCAACAGCAGCACCATCCCAAACGCGCCTAAATTCATGAACGTGTAAACAAGTAAATAAAACATTACCATGTAAATGCCCATTCTTCCGTCTTCAGTATATTCAATTCCGGAACGGCTTATGGTAATCACATTCCCTGCTGCAACAAGGCCCATAAGTCCATAACCTGCATGGGCTATGCTCGAGTAGGCCAACAGCCGTTTTACATTTGTCTGGGTAACCCCCATCACATTCCCCAGGATCATCGTTGATGCAGAAATTACCCAAAGCAGTATCGTCCATTCCTCCTTAAGCGGCAGCAAAGCTACTACAAAAACCCGGAGCAGTGCAGCGAATCCCGCAGCCTTTGGACCGACAGACATAAAGGCTGTAATGGAAGTAGGAGCTCCGTCATAAGCATCAGGACACCAGAGGTGGAAAGGAACTGCTGCAATTTTGAAAGAAAAGCCTGCTATCAAAAGAATCATTGCTAAAACCGCAGTCCTTGATGAACCGCCTGCAATGAGTGACTTCTGAATCTCGCCCAGATTAGTTGATCCTGTCTCTCCATATAATAATGAAATCCCGTAGAGAAGTATTCCTGAGGTAAAAGCTCCAAGAACAAAATATTTTAAAGCTGCCTCATTGGATTTTAGATCATGCTTCAAAAAGCCCACCAGTGCATAGACGGAAAGAGCCATGAGTTCAATACCGAGATAAATTATCATAAGGTCATTTGCAGCAGCCATTACCATCATCCCTAAAATAGCAAAGAGAAGGAGTGCATAATACTCTCCCAGGTGAATCTTTTCCATGGCTATATAAAAAATTGATATAAAAATTGTCAGCACCCCTATAACCAGGAAAAGGATCCTGAAGAACATGGCAAAAGGATCGCAAATAAACATTCCGGAAAAAGTAGTCTTATTGACTCCAAGAAGGGGTATGCAGCTCAGTAACGCAACTAATAATCCTAAAATTGCCAGCACTGCAATAATGACTTTTCTTTTCTTGGAGACTACAAGGTCTGCAATTAAAACCATTAAAGCCAGCACCGTAACAATAATCTCAGGGTATAGAAGCGAAAGATTTGGTATGTATTGAAATATATCCACTGTCAATTACTCCTGAGAGGATTTGAATTTTCCGCTTTAAATCCTATTAACCTCCCATTTGCTAAAGGGGGAGAAGAAAAAATTCTACCTTTGCTAAGGTCGATAGGCGGGACATTCCTGTCCCACAGATTCTCTTTAAAACTCGTTTTTTTGAAACCGGATAGGTTAGGGTCCCCTGACCCTAACTGTGACGGAGTCTGGAAACCCCTCTCTACCCTTGCTTTTTCAGCCTTAGATCCTGGCAGGACAAGCGTCTCGCTCGTCCCGGAGCTTTCACCTGTCCTGCTGGTGTTTGATGTTTTTATCCCCGCTTTTTGATTTCCTATCTGAGTCACTGAACCTTTCGCCTGGGCAACCTGAGCGGCCTTGTACCCCGGATTAACTCTTTCCACGAGGTGTGTAACAGAACTCTCCATTATCTTGAAAAAGGGTTTGGGATAAAGTCCTATCCAGAATATAAGGACAACCAGTGGAATAAGTGTCGCCATCTCTCTTGCATTCAGATCTTTTAAATTGAAATTCTTCGGATTCCACAGTTTACCAAAGAATGTCCTCTGGTACAGCCACAACAGGTATGCAGCTCCTAAGATTATCCCAGTGGAGGCAATAGCAGCCCATATCCACCCAAGATAAGATGACTTAAAAACACCTAACAGAATAAGGAACTCCCCTATGAAGCCGTTCATTCCCGGCAGCCCCATAGATGAGAGGAAAATAACAAGGGTAAAGGCTGCATAGACAGGTACAATGCTGGATAACCCGCCATATTCAGCAATCATTCTGTTATGCCTGCGCTCGTATATAAGACCTACAAGCAAAAAGAGTCCGCCTGTACTGATACCGTGGTTTATCATCTGCAATATACTTCCCAGAATCCCCTGGGGATTTAAGGCAAAAAGCCCTATCATGCAAAAACCGAGATGGCTAACGCTTGAATAGGCAACAAGTTTCTTCATGTCCTTCTGGACCATTGCCACCATGGCTCCATAAATTATTCCGATGACAGAAAGAACTGCAATCATCGGGATAAAATTGCGGCTTGCCGTCGGGAAAAGAGGGAGGCTGAATCTCACAAAGCCGTATGTTCCCATTTTCAAAAGGACACCTGCCAAGATTACGCTTCCTGCAGTCGGGGCATCCACATGGGCATCAGGCAACCATGTATGGAACGGGAACATGGGGACCTTTATGGCAAATCCGATGAAGAAGGCCAGAAAAACCCAGAACTCCAATGAGTACGGCAGAGAGTCTTGTAAAAATTTAAAGAGGTCAAAAGTATACTCATATGGGTAAAGGTTATGATGGTTGAAGAAAAGTACCAGTATACCGAGAAGCATGAACAAGCTCCCAAAGAGTGTATACAGGAAAAACTTTATTGCCGAGTAAAGCTTCCTCGGCCCGCCTCCCCAGACAGCAATCAGGAAATACATTGGCACAAGCATTACTTCCCAGAATACATAAAAAAGGAAAAAGTCCATGGCGAAAAATACCCCGAGCATTCCCGTCTGCAGCAGAAGGAGGAATATATAATATTCCTTCACTCTCTCAGTAATTGCTGTCCAGGAAGAAAGAATTGCCAGGAACCCTAAAATTGTAGTGAGAAGAACAAGAAGCATGCTTATCCCATCAACCCCGAAGAAATAAAATACTTGTAAATTTATGGATTTCATTTCAAACCAGGTGAATTTCTCAACAAACTGCATCTTGTATGTATTTGTGTTGAAAAAGGGGAGGAGGAAAAACGAAAGGATCATATCTACTACTGCAACAATGTTCGCAAAATATTTTATGAAACCCTCTTCTTTCTTTGGTACAAAGAGCAGTACGATTGCACCAAGCAATGGGATAAAGGTAATATAGGTTAATATTGGAAACCCAATTTGGTTAATATAAGAATACGCATTATCCAGATACGGTGAATAACTCAAATCCATTCATCTACTCCTCAAAAATCTTACCTTAAAATTAGATACAGACTCACCAGGAGAAATAAACCTGAGAGCATTATAAAGGCATAGGTGGTTACATACCCTGATTGCAGTTTTTTCCCTGCCTTGCTCCCCATTTCTATGGTGGCAGCAATTCCGTTTACTGTCCCATCCACAATATATTCATCCCAGATATGGGAAAGAAAACTTGAAAACAGCGTAAACTTTCCAACTCCATTGACAACGCCATCGACAGCCTTATCATCCCATTTCCAGAAAAATCTGCATATCGCCTCGCAGGGGTTAATGATTACCTTTTCATAAAGTTCATCAACGTAATATTTATTAAGCAGCATAGTATAAACAGTTTTATATTTGTTCATTAATCTCTCAGGAATCTCTGGAGAGACTATGTAAAACTTCTTTGCAAGCAGCATTCCTGCCAGTGCTATCATAACTGAAACCATCATCATCACTATCTCCAGAGCCATGCTCTCATGCCCGGCTCCTTCAGTCGCTGCAAGGCTGTGTCCTCCAAAAACAGGGGAAAGAAAACTATGGAAGACGTTTGCTCCGGGTATAAGCGGTATTCCGATAAACCCTCCTAAAAGTGAGAAGGTTCCAAGCACTGCCAGAGGCAGCGTTATATTTGCAGGTGATTCATGGAGGTGGTGCATTCTTTCTTCTGAAACTCTCGACTTCCCTCTGAAAGCCAGGTTAACAAGCCTGAACATGTAGAAGGAGGTCATAAAGGCTGCAATTGCTCCTACTCCCCAGAGTATAAACCTCAGATTCCCGAGGTGCTCTGCAGTAAATGCCTTAAAGAGTATCTCATCCTTGCTGAAAAACCCTGCAAAGGGCGGGATCCCGGCAATAGCAAGAGTTGCAAAAAGAAATGTCCAGTAAGTGCGGGGCATATGGC
>MGDB01000123.1:0-7671 GCA_001790645.1 Candidatus Schekmanbacteria bacterium GWA2_38_11 | reverse complement strand
AAAAAAGCCGTGAGTCAGAAGGTGGAAAATACCAGCGCTGTAAGCCCCTACTCCGCAGCCCAAAAACATATATCCAAGCTGGCTTACTGTTGAATACGCCAGGACTCTTTTTATATCATTTTGCACAAGACCTATTGAAGCTGAAAAAATCGCAGTCAAAGCACCTACCATTGCCACAACTGCCAGAGAGATTGGCGCTAACTGAAAAAGCTGGTTACATCGTGCAACCATGTAAACCCCGGCAGTCACCATTGTGGCAGCATGAATAAGGGCGCTTACCGGAGTTGGTCCTTCCATAGCATCAGGAAGCCAGACATAGAGAGGGATCTGAGCTGATTTCCCTGTTGCTCCTAAGAATAGAGAGAGTGTAATAACAGTTACAACAGATAAACCAAATACAGGTGTTGCGCTTAAAAGAAATGCCTTGTGCGTTCCTATAGAATGAAAAACCTCGGTGTAATCAAGGTTCCCGAAAATAGTGAAAATTGCCATTATACCCAGGATAAATCCAAAATCCCCTATCCTGTTAACGACAAAAGCCTTTTTCCCTGCGTCAGAAGCTGATTTCTTGGTGAAGTAATACCCGATTAGCAGATAGGAACAGAGTCCGACTCCTTCCCACCCAACAAACATCATCAGAAAATTATTCCCCAGTATTAAAATCAACATAGCAAACATGAAAAGGTTAAGATAAGCAAAGAAGCGGTAATAACCCTCTTCGCCATGCATATATCCTGTTGAATAGATATGGATAAGCATCCCTACAAAGGTAACTAAAAAGAGCATGACACAGGATAATGGGTCGATCTGAAACCCGATAGGGGTCTTAAAATCAGAAGTAATTATCCAGTCAAAAATTACTTTTTCATAGATGTTCCCGGCAGGGCGGTTTAAAACTATAAAATCAAAGATCACCCACAAAGCAACTGCGCATGAGAGTATTACTGCACCGCAGGCAACTGTATGGACAAGCTTGTGGTTTTTCCTGTAGCTTGGGCTAAATAACCCGAAAATGCCATTTATCATGGCGCCAAGAGCCGGAAACAGCGGAATCAGAAATACTAAATCCATTTCCCCTTTTTATCCTTTCAACAAACTATAGTCATCCAGATTAATTGAGTTCTTATTCCTGAACATAGAAATAATAATAGCAAGACCAATGGCAGCCTCTGAGGCTGCAACAGTAATTATCATGATTGCAAAAATCTGACCAGTTGCTGAGTTCAGATAACGGGAAAAAGCAACAAAATTGATAGTTGCTGAATTAAGCATCAACTCAATGGACATGAGGATCACAATTGCATTCTTGCGGGTCAGTACCCCTACAGCCCCTATAATAAAAAGTACAGCACTTAAAAAAAGATACCAGTTTAATGGAATCAAATCCCACTTCTCCTAGGGGTCATTAAAATGCCCCCTTTTGCAATCACTGTAATCATGAGATTTCTAAGTTTTTAGAAATCTCTTTAAATCTTCCTCTTACTTAGAACTATTGCTCCAATCATAGCAGCCAGCAATACCAATGAAACAAGCTCAAAGGGAAAAAGAAACTTCGTATAAAGGATACCTCCTATATACTCAGTAGATCCCATGTTAAAAGATTCTTCTACTATTTTTTCCTTAACCCCTTCTTTTAAGACTGTTCCCGTAAAGATCAGAACAAATTCCAGAAGCAAAACAAGCCCGACTAAAATAAAAATTTTTTTAAAGCTCTTTGAACGCTTTGTTTCTTCTATTACCTTCCGGTTGACAAGAAGGATTACAAACAAATATAAAACCATTATACCGCCGGCATAAACAAGGATCTGGACTGCGGCTAAAAACTGTGCCCGGAGCTGGATATATAAGCCGGCAACACCAAAAAAGCAAAGGATAAGAAAAAGTGCACTATGGACTACTTCCTTCCTTGTAATAACCATTATTGCAGAAGCAAGGATTATAAAAGCAAGGCTCCCGAATATAAGGTAGTTGATGAGTTCATTCATAGTTTCAGGATTCAACACTTTTCTCCTCTTTCTTCACTTCCTCTTTCTTCATATTCTCAGCCTTCTCCAGGGCTATCCTGCTCTTCACGCTGTCATACCAATTCTTTAAAAGATCTTCCTTTTTGTATACAAGCCCTTCTCTTGAATAAACTGATAGTTCATATTTCTCTGTAGGGACAATAGCCTTTGTAATCGAATTTACCGGACAGGCTTCAAAGCAAAGACCGCAGGCAGAGCAGCGGCTCAAATCAACAGTAAATTCCTCAAGAACCCTTTCCTTCCCCGCGCCTGAGAAACGGATTTTTATACAGTGATCAGGGCATATTTTCATGCACTGAAGGCACATGATACATTTCAACCTGCCATTCTCATCAGCCGAAAGGGCATGCAATCCGCGCCAGCGCAAAGGGATAGACCACTCCGCTGTGCTTTTTTCGTAGGGATATTGCATGGTTATTTTTTTCTTAAAAAGATACCCCAGAGTCAGGCACAGACCTGCCTTAAGATCCTGAAGGAAAGCATACCACATTTCATCTTTCCTATTACCAACTTCTCTTTTAACTTTTATGTAGTCTTCCATAGCCTTCTCTTTATTATTCTATTCTCTCATTTTTTAAAGACAAGACCCGCTATTCTATCCCCTCTTCTCTCATCTTGCTGTAAGAGAATTGGTCAAAATTCTTTATTAGCCTAAACCCGAACACCACCATAACCCCCATGATTAGCCAGGCCAATGGATAAAATAGATACCAGTCCAGCTCCTCATAAAGGGTAAATTCCAAACCGGAGAAAATAATATTCAGTATTGCAAAGGGGAGAAGCACCTTCCACCCTATATTCATGAGCTGGTCATATCTGTACCGCGGGAATGTCCACCTTACCCAGATCATAAAAAACATAAGAAGAAAAACCTTTAAGAGAAACCAGAAAATAGGCATGCCAAAATCCAGAACAGACTTTACAATTCCCAAACTTCTTGGAAATTCAATTCCTAAAAATGCAAATGGGCTTCCCCATCCTCCGAGGAAAACCGTGGTTGCAATGCTCGAAACTACAATCATATTCGTGTATTCAGCCAGAAAAAAGAAAGCGAATTTCATGGCACTGTACTCAGTATGAAACCCTGCAACCAACTCCTGCTCAGCCTCAGGAAGGTCAAAGGGGAGGCGGTTTGTTTCAGCTAACCCGCAGATAAAATAAATAACGAATCCCACAGGCTGAAGGAACACAAACCAGACGCCTGTAGTCATCTGCTTCTCCACAATTCCTACCATGCTCAGGCTCTCAGCAAAAATAAGAGCCCCTATCACTGAAAGTCCAAGAGAGACTTCATAACTAACCATCTGGGCTGCTGACCTTAAACCGCCAAGCATAGGATATTTACTGTTTGAAGCCCACCCTGCCATGACAATCCCAAAAATACCAAGAGATGCCACCGCAAAAATATATAAAAGCCCTATGTTTAGGTCAGTAATATAGAAGTCAGGCCCCCAGGGGATTACTGCTAAAACAGCAAAAGCAGGGACAAGACAGATAACGGGTGAAAGATAAAAAATCAGTTTGTCAGCCTGCCGTGGCATTATGTCTTCTTTTATAAAAAGCTTTAGCCCATCAGCAATTGGCTGAAGAAGCCCATGGGGTCCAACCCGCATCGGCCCAAACCGAACCTGAATCCAGCCTGCTACCTTTCTTTCAAGGTAAGTAGAATAGGCAACCCCTAAGGCAACGCCCCCAAGGACAATTGCAATCTTAATTAACGCTATTATTACATCTCTGACTATTCCTTCCATAACCTTGCTTCTTTAATCTTTCTACTTACTACTTAATCCTTAATCCTATATCCTACATTCTTTCTTCTACCACTGTTCACTAATCACTGTAGGGGCACAAAATTTTGTGCCCCTACTTCAAACTGGGCGCATGGCAATGCGCCCCTACTGCCCACTTCCTACCTGTCCACCTCACCAAGCACTATATCAAGAGTTCCGATTATTGCTATCACATCAGCCACTAAATGGCCTTTAATCATCTTTTTAAAAGACTCAAGGTTTACAAATGACGGTGGCCTTATTTTCAGCCTGTAAGGAGATGTTGATGTGCCGTCACTGACAATATAGAAACCGAGTTCCCCTTTTGGCGCTTCAATTGAATGATAGACTTCACCTTTAGGAGGTTTGATTATCCTTGGCACCTTAGCCATTATCTCGCCTTCAGGCAACTGCTCAAGAGCCTGCTTTACAATATTATTGCTCTGGCGCATCTCTTCCATCCTGACTAAATACCTGTCATAGGTATCCCCTTTTTCACCCACCGGGATCTGAAAATTGAAGCGGTCATATATGGAATAAGGCTCTGCCTTCCTCACATCCCATTCTACACCGGAACCTCTTATATTTGGCCCGCTCAGCCCCAGATCAATCCCGTCCTCACCTGAAATGACTCCGACTCCTACTGTCCTGTCAAGCCATATTCTGTTTTTTGTCAGCAGCACCTCATATTCATCTATAAGTTTTGGAAACTTTTCCACAAACTTATAAGCCTTTCCCGCAAAATCATCAGGAAGGTCGCATGAGACCCCGCCAATTCGCATATAATTATAAGTCAGCCTTGCCCCGCAAAGCATTTCAAAGAGGTTAAGGATCTCTTCCCTTTCTCTGAAGCAATACAGGAACACCGTCATAGCCCCTATATCCATTGCATGAGTTCCTAACCAGACAAGGTGGCTGGCAATCCTCTGAAGTTCTGCTACTGTTACTCGAATATACTCTGCCCTTTCAGGAACCTTTACATCCATAAGCTTTTCTACTGCCTGAACATAGGCAAGGTTATTGGTCATGGAAGCCAGATAGTCTAACCTGTCAGTGAGAATTATGTTCTGCTTGTAATCGCGGTTTTCTGCCAGCTTTTCAACCCCACGGTGGAGATAGCCAATTATTACCTCACAATCCACAACCTTTTCACCGTCTAAAGTCAGCAGCAGCCTCAAAACACCATGGGTACTCGGGTGCTGGGGCCCCATATTGACTATAAGCTCTTCTGTGCCAAAACCCTTTTCTTCCATATTACTTTGTCTATTATGCGTTTCCGCTTTCACCTAAAAACGCTGTTTTCTAAATCCCTGTAATCTTCCTTAAATCTGTGTAATCAAAACCTCTCTTAAGGGGTTTTCTCCGGCTCTGCATCCTTACTTCTGTAAGGATAATCCTTTCTCAAGGGATGACCCTCCCAGTCATCGGGAAGAAGTATCCGCTTTAAATTCGGATGGTCCTCAAAACCTATTCCTAAAAGGTCAAAAGCTTCTCTCTCATGCCAGTCAGCTGTCCCCCATACTGAAGTAACAGACTTTACCTTTTCCCCTTCTCTTAAACCTGCCTTAAGCCTAACTCTTTCTTTTGTTTCAATGGAAAAAAGGTGATACACAACCTCGAATTTTTCATCCTTGTCAGGGTAGTGGACACCACATAGATCTGACAGTAAATTGAACTTGAATTCTTTTTTAAGGCATGCACAGATATCAAGAATACTATCTTTTTTTACCCTAATAGTGATCTCGCTTTTTAAGTCTCTTAACGCGGTAACTTCAAGTATCGCGTCAGGGAATCTTTCTCTCAATGACTTTACCAAACCGTTCTCTTCCATAACTAACTTCTTGCAATGACCGGCGCAGAGGCCGGCCACTACTGTTTACTCGCGTTTCAACTTTTCAAATCCAACATGTAGAAACAGGTCTTTAGACCTGTTAATAACAGACCTAAAGGTCTGTTTCTACATTTTAAAAATCTTTTTCTTTCTCCGAACTTTCAACTACAATCTATTCACTCTCACTTTTCGCTGCCTGCTGCCTTTTTTGCCATCGTCTCTTTACCTATCTTTTCCTGCAGAAGCATAAGACCATGGCATAAAGCCTCGGGCCTTGGCGGACATCCGGGGATATATACATCAACAGGAACTATTTTATCCACTCCCTGCACAACGCTGTAGGTCGGGAAAATCCCCCCTGTATTTGCACAGGCCCCCATAGCTAAAACCCATTTTGGCTCCGGCATCTGCTCATAGAGCCTTTTTATAATCGGTGCCATCTTATGTGTCACTGTCCCTGCAACAATCATGAGGTCAGACTGCCTCGGAGATGCGCGGAAAACCATCCCTGACCTCTCAAAGAAATCATACCTTGAAGCACCTGTTGCCATCATCTCAATGGCACAGCATGCAAGGCCAAAGGTCATCCCCCAGAGGGCTGATCTTCTTGCCCAGTTAAATACGAAATCTGCTGAAGTTATCAGAACATTAGGTCCAAATCTTCCTTCAATTAAACCCATTCGAGTGCCCCTTTTCTCCAGGCATAAAAATATCCAACAAAGAGAATTACTATGAAAATCAACATTTCAATAAAACCAAAAAGTTCTATTTTTTTAAAAACAACAGCCCAGGGAAATAAAAAAATTGTTTCAACATCAAATATTATAAACAGCACAGCTATTAAAAAATAGCGGACATTATATGAACCGCGCGTATCCGGCGTAGCCGGCTCCACACCGCACTCGTAAGGCGACAATTTTATATCATCTGGTTTACTGGGTCTGAAAATTATAGTAACTAACAATGTCCCGATTGCAAAGGCTAATGCGGCAAAAAGGAACAATACTATCGGGATAAAAGGGTCTATTTCCCGGTAAGTATTGAAGTTCGTAAAAATATCCTTTGCCATGGCTCTAATCACGTCTGTAATCATGTTTTACACTATAACAATTTTTATCTGTAAATACAAACCTCTTCCCGAAAAAACGGCTTGTGGTTAGCATAAAGAAAAAAACTTTGCAAGGATTTTTTTAAGGTCTCTGGAAAATACAGGAGAGACCTCTACACTCCTCTTAAAATGCCTTAACTATTTACTTTTTCCTCGCTCTAAGTTTAAATTTGCCTTTTAAAAATTAAATTAATATGATAGTAAAAATGAAGTAATAACATTGCTTCGAATTCACCCGATACAGGCAGAATATTTTGGCTAAAAAAAATGGATAAAAGAAAAAAAATAGTGATTCTTGGTGCCGGACTGGCAGGATTGTCCAGCGCCTGGAAATTATCTGAAGCAGGTTATGATGTTGAGGTAATAGACAAGAAGCCGGAAGTAGGAGGGTTGTCTGGCACTTTAAGCTACAAGGGATTTTTATTTGATTACGGTGGACACAGATTCATTACCAAAAACCAGGAAATCATAAAAGAAATAAAAAACCTTCTTGGTAATGACTTTTGGTCCAATCAGCGGAAAACCCAGTATTTCCTTTGGCATAAATACCTGAATTATCCTCTTGAGCTTAAGGACATGCTTCTGAAGGTGAACCCGCTGGTTTCAGCAAAAGCGATGCTGGATTATCTCTGGACAGCTCTCAGCAATAAGATTAAACCGGTGAAAGAAGAATCTTTTGAAGATTGGGTAGTAAACAGATTCGGAAGAACACTTTACCTTATTTTTTTTGGCCAATACACAGAAAAAGTCTGGGGAATATCACCAAAAAGAATGGATAAGGAATGGGCATCTCAAAGAATCAGTCTGCTTAATCTGTTTGATGTTTTAAAAAAGCTGATCTTCAAGCCAAAAAATCAACCAAGGACATATACCACAGAATATTACTACTGTACCGAAGGCATTGGCCAGATCGCAAGCAAAATGGCTGATGCTATCATG
>MGDB01000122.1:4529-5165 GCA_001790645.1 Candidatus Schekmanbacteria bacterium GWA2_38_11 | reverse complement strand
TTCAAGAGCCTTGCAAGATAAAAGAGAGTGAAAATGTCAGCTCTTGTGAAATCCTCTGTTTCTATAGGGAAGGCAGGGCTTCGAAGTCTTAAAAAATCGTTGCGGTCAAATAAACCTTTTTTCGAATATTCTTCAAAGAGAGGCGTTCCTATTACAGGATAAAAGATGCTTGGACCGATCAGGCATGGTTTCCCAGCAAGAAAAATTAAGTCGTCAACCATTCCCTGTATAGTCTGCCCCGGGACACCTAAGAATATATATCCTGTAACCTTAATGCCTGTCTCGCAGGCAAGGTTTAAGGCTTTTAAAAAATCCTCTAAGCTGTCAGGCCTGCCGAGTATTGATCTTACTCCTTCATTTCTGCTTGCAAGGGTCAGGTTAATATTTTCAAACCCGGCTTTTTTCATCTTATCTAAAATGGGTTTGCTCAGGACTGCAGGCAGAATTCCGTTCATGGCATAAAGCCTCAAATTTCTTTCTCCAAAATTTTCTATTATAAGGTCAAGGAGCCTCTCAAAAACTTCCCTGTCAAGCCCTAAATTATCATCCTCGAAGTCAAACGCCTCTATGCCAAATTTCTTTCTGCAAAATCTCATCTCCTCTAAAATATTTTCTGGAGATCTTTTCCTGAAATCA
>MGDB01000122.1:1945-4234 GCA_001790645.1 Candidatus Schekmanbacteria bacterium GWA2_38_11 | reverse complement strand
CCATTATCACAATATTTCTGCTGTTAATCTTCTTGATTATTTCAGCAACCTTTAATGCTTCATTGTAATAAGTGGAAAACATAGATGAGATTCCGAAAATATTTACCCCGCTTTTTCTTATTTCTTCTTCTATTTCTTTGAAGGAAAGACCAAAGTGATAAAAGTGTCCAAATAATTTAAAGGGGCTCAAATTTTCGGGGACATAAAAGTCCTTTAAATATTGGAAGGCTGAAGGGTAATTGATGGTATATTTTTTTGAATTAGCCTGGCAGTCAAGAATTAGCGGAGAAAATCCTTTCTCTCTGAGGCTTGCAGCAAGGTATGCAAGACCGATCGGTTCTATTCTCTGCCGGGTCTGATAGAAATCCTCAACCGGAGGCTGAATCAAAAGGATTTTGAAGATAACTTTGCTCCTTATTTTTTTTTAAAACTATCTTCACTAAATCTTCCAGTCAAGAAATATTCCGGTTCCACATATTTCATAAGAAGATTTATCGCTAATACAAGTTGGTAATGAAAATACTGACCAGTTACTTTTTGTAATTCAGTCAAATTAAATAAATGTGAAAGTGAAGAATAGAAAATTCTAAGGTGCAAAGCAAAAAGTCGATATATAATATAAAATTAGAGGTAAAATGTATGACAGAAGAAATAGAGTTTTTAAAAAATGTTCCTCTTTTCTCTGGACTGTCTCAAAAAGAGATAAATACCATTGGGAATATAGCCCACAAAAAAGTCTTTCATAAAAATAACATAATCCTGCAAAAAGGAGATGAAGGAGAAGCACTTTATATCATCCTTTCTGGCAGAATAAAGGTCACTTTGGTAAGTGAAGCAGGGAAGGAGATAATCCTTGCCATTTTAAAAGATGGTGAATTTTTTGGAGAGATGTCTCTTCTTGATAACGAGCCGAGGTCTGCAAATGTGGTTGCAGTAGAGGATACAACAATTTTAACGATCTACAGGAATGATTTTAATTATCTTACGAAAAATAATCCAAGCATATCATTAAATCTTTTAAACCACCTGTCTTTGAGATTAAGACGTGCCAACAAAAAGATAGGAAGCCTTGCCCTGCTTGATGTATGTGGAAGGATCGCAAATCTTTTTTTGGATATGGCAAAAGAAGAAGGGAAAGGAATTTTATTAATGGAAAGATTGACCCATTCAGAAATTGCCAATATGATAGGTTCAAAAAGAGAAGTGGTAAGCAGGGCATTGAAGTGCTTAAAGGAAGGTGGCTATATCAAAGTAATTGGCAATAAGATAATCTTAGATAAGAACCTGAAATTAAAAATTGATGAATTTTAGCTTTGAAAATCTCTTTTCCTTATCCAAGAAAAATCCTAACACCCTCTGTAAATATAATATGTAGTAAAGGTCACAAAACATTCAGCAATTTTATAAGTATGCACACTAAATATACTGATTTAATGGTGGTGATTAATATCACAAATCCGAAGTGATTTAAATCCTACATCTTCTTTCTAAAAGTTCGATAAGGAATGTCATAAAAATTATTTGAGGTTTCCGAAAATGGCAAACCCTGTGAGAGCAGGGGGCGCAAAACCAACGGATCCTGACAATGGTTCAGGATGGCCGGGTTGCCGAAGAGACCAAAGGCAATAAAGCTTAAAGCCTGTTTCTGGTGTAACCCGGAAACAGGCTTTTTTAATTTAAGGATGTGGTAAGAATATGAGCTAAAAAAGGAAAAGATTAAAGAATAAAAACTTTTAAAATTTTAAAGGAGGAAAAAAATGAAGAAAAAAATTTTAATTTTAGCAACAATTTCTCTATTCCTTTTTGCAACAGGGTTCTGGGATATTGCCCTTGCAAAAGGAGGAGGCAAAACCGGGGGCACTTCTGTAAAAGTAACTCCAGTTACCACAAAGGTTAAAACAGGAAAGACAAAAATATTTAAGGTACATTTTAAAGGGAAATGGAACTTCGACAAAAGCATTGATTGGTATGTAAATGATGTCCTTGGAGGAAATGAAACCGTTGGAACCCTGAATCAAACATCTCCGACTTCTGCTACTTACACTGCCCCTGCAACACCGCCAAATCCTGATAGTGTAACAATAAAAGTGGTGAGTGTAGCCGACCCAACTAAATCCGATACTTCGAAGGTTAAAATAGAGCTTTCAAGTAAGAAGAAGTACAAGCTGAAAGGAGTGGCTGCAAAGGGAGCACCCATAGTAAATGCAGAAGTTGAAGTAAAGGATGCAACAGGAAAATTAGTTGGGAAAGGTATGACAGATACTGATGGATCCTATGCAATAAGTTACA
>MGDB01000122.1:1315-1894 GCA_001790645.1 Candidatus Schekmanbacteria bacterium GWA2_38_11 | reverse complement strand
TTCTTTACAGCATTACCAATGATCCTTCAAAATCTGCGAATGTGACTCCTCTGACCAACAAAGCAGTTGAAATCTTTGTTGTTCAGAATGGAGGAGATTTGAGTGATGGAGAAGTAATGGATGACGTAAAGGAAATATCAGGTAAGGTTGCTGATATAAATAGCGCTATTGCAAAAGCTCTTGAAACCATCAAAAACGCCTTAGGCCTTATAACAACTCAGATCAATTTTATCTCTTCTGAACTTAAGGCTGGAGACCCTGAAGATTTCTATGATGATCTTCTTGATGTAATTGAAGAGTCTATAAAAGATGCCGGTTATGAGGACATGGATGACTTAATCAAGGTTGATGATAATTTTATAGATGTAAACAATTCAATCGTATTAGCTTATGGAGACAAGGGGTTAAAACCCGATGAAGGCGAGGATTTAGAAAATGTATCAGCAGAGGACCCTGATGAGGATGAACAGCCTGAGATAAAGGGATTAATAAGCACTCAGGATAGTGGGAATATGACAGTAGAGGTGAATGGTCTCTCAATCTTTGTCAATGAGCTTACAGAAATAGAGATGAAGGATG
>MGDB01000122.1:454-1277 GCA_001790645.1 Candidatus Schekmanbacteria bacterium GWA2_38_11 | reverse complement strand
GAAGGAACTATTGACCAGAAAAATGATGCTACCTCTACCATAGTTGTAGAAAACTCTCTTATCTATGTAACTGATGAAACTGAAATAGAGGTGAATGATGTAAAAGGCTCTTTTACTGACCTTGCTGTTGGACAAACTGTTGAAGTCAAGACTACTCTTTCTGATTCTAAGCTTACTGCAAAAAAGATAGAAGTCAAAGGTTCTGATAAAGAGGAAAATGATAAGGATTAGTCCCAAATAAACACTATTTCCTCACAAGGGGGTTTTTCACTAGAGCCCCCTTGTTATTTTTTGTGAAGGCTCGTTGATTTTTTATAAATTTCTGCCAAGAGATTATTCTTCGAACAGTATCGCTTTAATTTCATATTCAAAGATTCCGCCTGGTGCATTGACCTGAGCGATTTCTCCAACCTGACGTTTGATAAGGGCACGTGCAATGGGTGAGTTAATGGAAATACGTCCATTATCTATGTCTGTCTCATATTCCCCAACAAGGGAGTAGACCCTTTTTTCTCCGTTATTGATGTTTAAAAGATGAACTGTTGCGCCAAAAATAACAGAATCAGAATTAAGTCCTTTTATTTCTATTATCTGTGCGTTGTTGACGGCATTCCTGTATTCGTTGATTTTACTTTCAATGAATGACTGCTTTTCTTTTGCAGCAGCAAACTCTGCATTCTCACGTATATCTCCGTGATCTCTTGCTTCTGCTATATCCCGGATGTTTTGGGGACGTTCAATTTCCTCAATCTGCTTAAGTTTTTTAAGAAGCTCATCATAGCCTTTTTTAGTGATAGGTTTTTTCATATTACTGATTCCCTTT
>MGDB01000122.1:0-375 GCA_001790645.1 Candidatus Schekmanbacteria bacterium GWA2_38_11 | reverse complement strand
TCTTTTATGTTATTTTGAGTTTTTTCAGCCCCATGTTAATAATTCCCCCTTTGGGAAAGGGGGATTAAGGGGGATTTTTTAAGTTTCAAATTCCCCCTGCTTCCACTTTGCTAAACGGGGGAATTCCTTATGAATAGCAATAGGGAGTTTTTGGATTTCCTTTAAAAGATGTAATCCGCCCCGTCTGAATTATTGAAAAACAAAATGCCGGGAGACGGAATCGAACCGCCCACACGAGGGTTTTCAGTCCGACACCAAGCATTTTTACTGTTTTTTACCAGATGTTAAAAAGTATTGCAAGCTTTTAATTTAAAGGGGATTTGAGGTTTTTTCCTTATATCCCCTTTTTTTATTTTATACTGATTTTAGTCAAGC
>MGDB01000121.1 GCA_001790645.1 Candidatus Schekmanbacteria bacterium GWA2_38_11 | reverse complement strand
TCTACATGGCCTTCATTCTGAAATTTTGCAAAGGACTGGACAATGTGTTCGTTGTAGACATTCTTAAAATCTGACAGTATTTTGGAATACCACCTGCACCATCTCTCTGCTAATTCTGTCAGAAGTTTTTTCTCTGTTGATAAAAATTCTTTTCTGTTTTCTTCAGCAGCCTGAATTTTTACTTCGAGGTAATTCTTAAACCCTTCCTTAAAAGATTTGTCCGAAAGCTGTTCTGTTAAAACCGGCGTTATCCCTATGGTCATTTTTGGAGAAATCCCTTCTTCCACCAATTCCCTTATTACATTCAGAATCGGAATATAACACTCTGCAGCAGCTTCATTGATCCAGTCTGTGCCGTGGGGCCATGTGCCATGGGACAGGACGTAAGGAAGATGTGAATGCAGAACAAAACTAAAAGAACCAATTATATCCTTGGACATTTATTACCCATCAGTAAAAATTTTAAAAATTATGGTATTATTCTAATTTACCCCACTCTTTTCAAATCTTTTTACCTTACCAACAAATTCGGAAACCTGACAACTTTAACAACATGTTAGCATTTTAACATTAGAACATGACAACATTCCTACAACTCATCCCTTATTAACTTTGCCATCGCTTTTGTGCCAACTAATTTCTTTCCGCTCTCCATAATATCAGGGGTGCGGTATCCTTTCTTTATAACTGCCTTTACAGCCTTTTCAATGGATTCAGCTTCCTTTTCTAAATCAAAGGAATATTTAAACATTGCAGCCACTGATAAAATCATTGCAATAGGGTTTGCCTTATTCTTCCCTGCAATATCAGGAGCAGACCCGTGAACAGGTTCATAAAGCCCGACTCCATCTCCTAAACTTGCAGAAGGAAGCATCCCTATGGAACCTGTAAGCATGGAGGCTTCATCACTCAGAATATCGCCAAAAAGGTTTTCAGTTAAGATAACGTCAAACTGCCTTGGATTCCTCACAAGCTGCATAGAGCAGTTGTCAACATAGAGGTGACTAAGTTTTATATCAGGATAAGACTTGCTTACCTCTTCCACGGTCTTTCTCCATAACTGCGAACATTCAAGGACATTTGCCTTATCAACAGAGGTCACTTCTTTTCTTCTTTTTCTTGCAATCTCAAAAGCAACCTTTGCTATGCGTTCAATCTCCCCTGTTGAATAGGACATGGTATTTACTGCCTGATGGCTGTTCCTGACCTTTTTTATCCCTCTCGGTTTACCGTAATATAAACCTCCTGAAAGTTCCCTTACAACAATCAAATCCACATCTTTTATTACTTCCTTTTTTAAAGTGGAACTCTTTTCCATTCCTGAAAATATTTTTGCTGGTCTCAGGTTTGCATAAACATCTAATGCTTTCCTCAGCTTCAGAAGACCGGTTTCAGGTTTTTTAGAAGGCTCTAACTTGTCCCATTTCGGCCCGCCAATAGCTGCAAGAAGAACACCATCAGATTCATTGCAGAGTTTTAAGGTCTCAGCGGGAAGAGGATCTTTTTTCTTATCAATTGCGACTCCGCCTATAAGCCCTAAGGAAAGATTGAATCTAATGCCGGATTTTTTTCCAACACTTTTTAAAACTTCAAGTGCCCCGTCCATAACCTCCGGACCAATCCCATCACCAGGAAGGACTGCTATTTTATAAGTTAAATTTTTGTTCATAGATTAAAAAAATCTTAAATCCTAATACCTAAATTCTAAACAAATTCAAAATTCAAATCATCTAAATCTAAAACAGTTTTGAACATTTGGATTTTGGTCATTGTTTAGGATTTAGAATTTCACACTCCTATTCCCTCTCCCCTGCTTTCACCCATTTCATCAATCCGCCAGCCCTAATAATTCCCTGGACGAATTTTGGGAAAGGCTGTGACTTATAGGTTTTGCACTTGGTCAGATTTTTTATTATTCCCCTGTCCAGATCCACTTCGAATTTATCTGCCATCTCTGCCTCATCTGCAGCCTCACTGCATTCAAGTATAGGAAGGCCTGTATTTATGGAATTTCGGTAAAAGATCCTTGCATAGGATTTTGCAATCACGCAGGAAACCCCTGCAGCCTTTATTGCGATCGGGGCATGTTCCCTCGATGAACCGCAGCCGAAGTTTCTACCTGCAACAATTATATCTCCGTGTCTGACCTTTTTAGTAAAATCTCTGTCTATATCTTCCATGCAGTATTTGCCAAGAATCTTTGGGTCAGATGTATTAAGATACCTTGCGGGAATAATCTCGTCAGTGTTAATATTATCTCCGTATTTAAAAACATTTCCTCTAAGCTTCATTTACATCTTCTCCAAAAGTTGGAATATAGGATTCAAGGGGTATAGTAGTCAAGGGTTCCAGTGAAATTTAAAATTCAAAAATCAAAGTCAAAATTAAAATAAGATCTTTTATTTTTTTCTTTTATTTAATCTTGAACCCTCGAATCCTTGAACCCTTTTTCCAACTATTTTCCTACTACTTCCTCAGGGCTTGCAATTCTACCCATTATTGCCGAGGCAGCGGCTACAGCCGGGCTTGCCAGATAAATTTCACTCTTAGTATGACCCATTCTTCCAACGAAATTCCTGTTTGTTGTTGCAACAGCACGCTCGCCTTCTGCTAAAACCCCCATATGCCCGCCAAGGCACGGACCACATGTCGGGGTGCTTACAACTCCTTCAGCGTCAATGAAAATATCTATAAGACCCTTCTTCAGCGCTTCTTTGTAGACTGCCTGAGTAGCAGGAAATACAAGCAGCCTCACATTGGGATTTACTTTTTTCCCTTTAAGGATCTTTGCTGCTTCAATAAGGTCTGTAATTCTCCCGTTCGTACAGGAGCCGATAACAACCTGGTCTATCTTTATATTACCTACCTCGCTAACAGGCTGTGCATTTTCAGGAGAATGTGGCAGGGATACCTGAGGTTCCAGCCTGCTGCAGTTGAATTCCAGGATCTCCTCATACTTTGCATCACTGTCACTCTTATACATTTTATACTTTCTGCGTGCCTTTTTCTTTATATAATTTAAGGTCTCCTTATCCGGTTCTATTATTCCATTCTTTGCTCCTGCTTCGATAGCCATATTGCATATTGTAAGCCTGTTGTCCATGTTGAGGTTTTTAATAACCTCTCCGCAAAACTCCATGCTCCTGTAATTTGCTCCGTCCACACCAATTTTACCTATTATATAAAGGATCAAATCTTTACCTGAGACCCATCTATTCAGCTTCCCATAAAGATTTATTTTAATTGTTGAAGGGACTTTGAACCATATCTTACCGTTTATCATCGCTGCCGCTAAATCAGTGCTCCCTATTCCTGTTGAGAAAGCCCCCAGCGCTCCATAGGTGCAGGTGTGGGAATCTGCGCCGATAATTAAATCTCCTGGCAGAACGATTCCCATTTCAGGCAAAAGGGCGTGCTCGATGCCCATTCTGCCAACCTCAAAGTAATTTATTATTTTATGCTTCCGTGAAAACTCTCTCAACCTCTTGCACTGTTCAGCAGACTGGATATCTTTGTTGGGAGCAAAATGGTCCGGGACAAAAACAATCTTTTCCTTGTTAAAGACTCTCTTTGCACCTGCCTTCTCAAAGAGTTCAATAGAAATTGGCGCTGTTATGTCATTTCCAAGCAGGATATCAACCCTGCAATTTATGATATCACCCGGACAAACATTCTTTGCCCCGGAATGAGCTGCAAGGATCTTTTCAGTTATTGTCATTCCCATAATAGTTCCTTTTCAATAATAAAAGGGTTAAAGGAATCCTGGGGTCAGGGATTCAAGTGAAAATCAAATCCCCCCTTCCTCCCTTTTCTAAAGGGGGGAATCACTAAATAAAATGCACGGTGAAACACCGTGCCTCAAATTTTCAACCCTATAACTTATAACTTATGAGCTACAGCTTAAAGCTTACAGCCTTCCACAACATCAGAATCCTTCTATTTCTTTTTTGCTTTTATCCTTTGATAAAAACTTGTTCAGGGCATTTAAATACGCTTTGGCACTTGCAAAAATCACATCCGTGCTTGCAGCCTTGCCGGTATGAACCTTGTCGCCGAATTTCACCTTAACAAACGCTTCTCCCACAGCCTCTCTGCCAATTGATACAGAACGGATAGAATAATCCAAAAATTTCCCTTTTATTTTTGTCAATTTATCAATAGCGTTACACGAAGCATCAACAGGGCCATCGCCGGTTGCTGAATCCTGAAAGACACTTCCACTTTTTTTAAGCCTCACAGTTGCGGTAGGAAATGTCTTGTTTCCGCTCACCACTTGCAGGCTCACAAGCTGAAATATCTCCGGAACAGTTTGTATCTCATCATCAATGATAGCTTCAAGGTCTTCATTAAAGATTACTTTCTTCTTATCAGCCAGATCAATAAAGATGGCATAAACCCTGTCAAGCTCCTCTTTGCCAAGCTCATAGCCGAGCTCCTTGTACCTTCTCATAAGAGCATGCCTGCCCGAATGTTTCCCCAAAACCAGATGACTGCCCTTGATGCCCACTATTTTTGGCGTCATTATCTCATAGGTCTGTGCTTTTTTCAAAACACCGTGTTGGTGGATTCCGGCCTCATGGGCAAAGGCATTTTTTCCAACAACCGCTTTGTTGACCTGGACCTGAAGTCCTGTCAGCCTTGAAAACAGGCGGCTTGAATTGCAGATTTCAACGGTATTAACATCTGTTTTAAAGGGAAGGATATCCCTTCTTGTATAAAGCCCCATTACTATCTCTTCCAGGGAAGCATTCCCGGCTCTCTCTCCAATACCGTTTACTGTGCATTCAACCTGCCTTGCTCCGTTTTCAATTGCTGCGATTGAATTGGCTACCGCTAACCCAAGATCATTATGGCAGTGTACTGAAAGGATCGCCTTACCTATATTCGGGACCTCCCTTTTGAGATATTTAATAAGCTCACCAAATTCAACCGGCATAGCATACCCGACTGTATCCGGAATATTGATAGTCGTTGCACCGGCATCTATAGTGGCTTCAACTACCTCAGCTAAAAACTTTCTGTCACTCCGTGAGGCGTCTTCAGCCGAAAACTCAACATCTTCAGTAATTTTTTTTGCAAGCTTAACAGACTTCACTGCATCGTTCAGAACCTCACTCTTGGTTTTCTCAAGCTTATACTTCATATGGATGTCAGACGTTGCAAGGAAAATATGTATCCTTGGTTTCTGTGCGTATTTCAACGCTTTCCAGGCCAGATCAATATCCTCTTTTTTTGCTCTTGCTAGCCCGGCAATGACAGGACCTTTTATGGTCTTTGATATCTCTTTAACAGCTTCAAAATCCCCAGGCGATGCAATAGGAAATCCTGCCTCAATAATATCAACCCGCAGCTTTGCCAGCTGCCTTGCCATCTGAAGTTTCTCTTTTATGTTCAAACTTGCGCCGGGGGACTGCTCCCCGTCACGCAGTGTTGTATCAAAAATTCTGATTTTCTCCCTTGTCATACATATCCTTCTTTCTTCTTCTAAAAATTGGTTTTCTCTTTTCCTGTTCTATTCTGGGTGAAGTTAATTTTTTTACTAATAAATAAACGCCTTCAACAGCCCCGAAGAGCGTATAACCCCAGAATATTAAGAAAACCATTATCTGTGGTTTCATTATTATAATTAAAATTATAAGTATTAACCCCAAAACCGTATTAAAGGGTTTCCTTTTTTTAATATCAAATTTTTTAAAGCTTCTGAATTTTACTGTGCTAACCATTAAAAATGCTAACACATAAACAATTATTACAGTGGTAATTGCTCTGTAGCGCAGGAACCCTACAAAGGATTCCCAGTAGTTAAAGTAAAAAATAATAAGAGTAGCTATCACCCCTGCTGCCGCGGGTATTGGCAAACCCGTAAAATATTTCCCCTCTCCGCCTGAGGACTGCGTGTTAAAACGGGCAAGCCTCAAAGCCCCGCATATAACGAACAGGAAAGCCGCAAGCCATCCTATCTTCCCGTAAGGCCTTAAAGCCCAGGAATATACTAAAAGCCCCGGCGCCAGCCCGAAACTTATTAGGTCTGCAAGTGAATCAAATTCAAGGCCGAACCTGCTCGTGGATTTTGTCATTCTTGCAATCCTGCCATCAATACCGTCAAAGATTATACCGAGCATAATCGCATATGCAGCGGCTAAAAATGCCTGCTGTGATTTTTCAACATCTCCTTCTGAGTGGATCATTACCCCATTCATCACGGAGATTATAGAATAAAAACCGCATACAGCATTTCCTGTTGTGCAGAGGCTTGGCAGTATATAAATTCCTTTTCTCATTTTAAAACCCCTATTGTAGTCTCTCCACCCTTTACATTCTCGCCTAATTTCACTTTTATTTCAATCTGCCCCGGAATGAAGAGATCAGCCCTTGATCCGAAACATATCAATCCAAGTTTCTCACCTGCTGCAACCTTCTGTCCATTTGAAAGCCAGCAAATAATCCTCCTTGCAATTAATCCAGCAATCTGCCTGACCACAACCTTCCTTCCACCTGCCTTTATTACTACAGTATTTTGTTCATTATCAAGAGAAGCTTTTTCCTTAAATGCAGCCAAAAATTTTCCTTTATTGTAATCTATCCTCTCAACCTCTCCTGATACCGGAACCCGGTTGATATGGACACTAAAAAGAGACATAAAAATGCTCACCATCATGGCATCACCCTTAAGATATTTCCCCTCATAAACTTTTTCAAGTTTTATCACCTTCCCGTCAGCAGGTGCAACCACTAAATTATTTTCTCCGGGAGGCATCCTTAAAGGGTCTCTGAAAAAATAAATTAAAAATAAGGTTATTAAAAATACAGGTATTATTGCAAAATAATTTTGACTAAAAATTAATAAAAGCAGCAGTAAAATTAAAAATGGAACTATTACATAAAGACCCTCTTTTACTACTGGTAAATTCACATTCCTCCAAAACAAGTATTAAGGATTAAGCAGTAAGGATTAAGCCAAAACTTAATCCTTACTGCTACATTGCCATTCTATTTCTTTTTTAAATTTATCTTAAAATTCCCCACTTCACTTTTAGAATATGCTGGACCGGGTAAATTTGATTTTCACTCGAATCCTTGAACCCCTGGGTCCCCGAACCCGCAATAATCACTATCAGTTGCTTAATCCTTCACAGGCTTGCCTATCCAGCTCATCATCTTTCGCAGTTCTTTACCGACCTTCTCAATTAAATGCTCTGAATCCTTTTTGGCAAGGGCATTAAATACCGGCCTGTTAGACTGGTTCTCTAAAATCCACTCTTTGGCAAATTCTCCGTCCTGGATTTCCTTTAAAATCTTTCTCATCTCTTTTCTTGTCTCTTCAGTAATTATCCTTCTCCCGCGTGTCAGGTCGCCATATTCTGCCGTATTGCTGATGGAGTAGCGCATATTGGCAATCCCTCCCTCATATACGAGGTCAACAATAAGTTTTAATTCGTGGAGACATTCAAAGTAAGCAATCTCAGGCTGATAACCCGCTTCAATCAATGTCTCAAAACCGGCCATTATCAGAGCCGTAGCCCCTCCGCACAATACCGCCTGCTCGCCAAAAAGGTCTGTCTCAGTTTCTTCCCTGAAAGTGGTTTCAATAACCCCTGCCCGTGTTGCGCCAATCCCTCTTGCATAGGCTAAACCGATTTTTTTAGCATCCTTTGAAGAATCCTGATAAACAGCAATAAGTGCAGGAACTCCTCTCCCTTCAGTGTAAAGCCTCCTCACCAAATGCCCCGGTCCCTTCGGGGCTACCATGATTACGTCTATATCCGTCGGAGGCATAATCTGTCCAAAGTGAATGTTAAAGCCGTGAGAGAAGACAAGTACTTTCCCTTTTTTGAGGTTTCCCTGAACAAAATTCCTGTATATTGCTGCCTGATTCTCGTCCGGAGCTAATATCTGGATCATGTCTCCAACCTTCGAAGCCTCGCTTGTAGACATAACTTTCATGCCATCCTTCTCAGCCTTCTTCCAATTTGGAGAACCTTCCAAATCGCTTACCACTACATTCAATCCACTCTCTTTCAGGTTTTGAGCCTGGGCATGGCCCTGACTTCCATAGCCTATTACTGCAATGGTCTTGTTCTTCAACACCTTTAAATCTGCATCTTTGTCATAATAAATCTTGGGCATATTTCCTCCTTAAAAATTAATCAGCTACTTTAAAAGTTCTAACATTTCAAATTACCAATTAATGTTCGTAAAACCGGGTAGAGCAGGGTCTCCAGAGTCTGCTGCAGGTTAGGGTCAGGAGACCCTAACCTACCCATTTAGCAATAACAAATTAAAGTGTCAGATGATTATCAATCTACTTCAACTATCCCTTCTTAACTCCTCTGCTCATTGCAACGCTTCCGGTTCTTGCAATTTCTTTTATCCCAATGGGTTTAAGCAACCCGAGAATTGCATCTATCTTCTCGCTGTCTCCGGTTACTTCAATTATATAACTCCTGGGACTGAGGTCAATAATCTTTCCCCGGAAAACATTCACTATTTCCAATACTTCAGATTTGCTTTTGGAATCAGAATTCACCTTTATCAACACCATCTCTCTTTCAACAAAATTATCCTCTGTGAGATCCGTAACCTTGATGACATCTATCAGTCGGCGCAATTGTTTAATCACCTGCTCTATTATCTGGTCATCCCCCCTTGTCACAATTGTCATCCGGGATACTGTGGAATCTGTAGTTTCGCCAACAGAGAGGGATTCTATGTTGAAGCCCCGGCTTGAAAAAAGGCCTGAGACCCTTGCCAGAACCCCGAATTTATTCTCTACCATTACTGAAATTGTGTGTTTCATAGGCGTTAATCTATAATCATGTCTTTAAGTGGTGACCCTGCCGGAACCATGGGATAAACTTTTTCATCCCGGTCAATTCTAAAATCTATCACCACAGTTTTAGGCATATTTAATGCCTGCTTTATCGTATCATCAACCTCTCCCTCTTTTGTAACCCGCATCCCGACTGCTCCGAAACTCTCTGCAAGCTTGACAAAATCCGGATTCCCGTGAAGATCTGTAGCATAGTATCTCCCTTTGTAAAAAAGGCTCTGCCATTGCCTTACCATGCCGTATGAGCAGTTGTTAAGTATTGCAATTTTAATAGGCAGCTCATTCTGGACAGCAGTTGCAAGCTCCTGCAGGTTCATCTGGAAACTGCCGTCACCGGTTATGTTTATGACTGTCTTCTGGGGTTGCGCAAGTTTTGCCCCGATTGACGCTGGCAGCCCGAAACCCATAGTTCCAAGTCCGCCTGAGGAAAGGAAACTTCTCGGCTCTTCGAACTTATAAAACTGTGCAGACCACATCTGGTGCTGTCCCACATCTGTACAGATGATTGCTTTGCCTTTTGTATGCTCATACAGCTTTTCAATTACAAATTGAGGTTTAAGTAGTCCGTTAGTTTTGCTATAACTAAGAGGGTGCGTGCTATGCCACTCATTTATCTCTTCAAGCCATTTTTTCCTGTCAGGCAACTCCTTTTCAATTTCACGCAGTTTTTTATTCAACTCCTTCAAAACTTCCCTGGCATCACCCACAATGGGAATATCAACCTTGATGTTTTTACTTATGGTTGAAGGGTCAATATCAATATGTACTATCTTGGCCTCAGGAGCAAACTTATCCACTCTCCCTGTAACTCTGTCATCAAACCTCGCACCAACAGCAATAATTAAGTCAGCATGGTTTGTTGCCATATTTGCGCAAAATGGGCCGTGCATGCCGAGCATTCCGATAAAAAGCTTATGTGTCCCAGGAAACCCTCCCAAACCCATGAGTGTATTTACCACAGGAATCTCTGCTATCTCTGCCAGTTCAAGAAGCTCTTTTGAGGCTCCGGACAAAATAACTCCGCCTCCTGCATAAAGCAGAGGCTTCTTACTGTTAGCTATCTCCTTTAAAACCCTGTCAATCTGTCCGGGATGACCGTGGATGTTCGGGTTATATCCCCTGATTTCCACCTTTGAAGGGTATTTGAACTCGGTCATTGCAGACATAACGTCCTTTGGCAAATCAACAACCACAGGCCCGGGCCTCCCTGTTGAAGCAATATAGAAAGACTCTCTTATGACCTTGCTAAGCTCTGCCACATCATTTACCAGATAATTGTGCTTTGTGATTGTGCGGGTAACACCAACTATATCAGCCTCCTGAAAGGCATCGTCTCCAATCATATTAGTTGGAACTTGCCCGGTGAAGGCTACCATTGGAATGGAATCCATAAAAGCTGTAGCTACACCTGTCACAATGTTTGTTGCACCAGGCCCTGAAGTAACAAGGCAAACCCCGACTTTTCCGGAAGCCCTTGCATAGCCATCTGCAGCGTGAGCAGCCGCCTGCTCATGCCTTGTCAGAATAAACTTAACAGGAGAATCATAGAGTTTATCATAAAGTTCGCAGAGCACTGCCCCTGGCAGACCAAAGATATACTCTACCCCCTCTTTTAAAATGCTTTCTATAAATATTTCTGCACCGTTACACTTCTTCACTCTTTCTCCTCTAATCTTATTTCCTTATCCTGAATTCTGATTGGGCGAGCCACCGGCTCGCCCCTACTTAACTTTTAGCTCGTAACTCGTCACTACCCATCTATCATTCGACAATCGCTCCGGTATTTGCCGAGCGAACTGTTTTTGCGTATCTTGCCAAATAACCTGTTTTTATTTTAGGCTCTCTTACCTTCATCCTGCTTTTTCTCTCAGCAATCTCCTTGTCAGAGAGCTTTACATCAAGTTTTCTTTTAGGAATATCAATCTCAATTATATCCCCGTCTTTTAAAATTCCAATCGGTCCCTTTTCCATGGCTTCAGGAGAAACATGCCCTATGCAGGGACCTCTTGTTCCGCCTGAGAATCTGCCGTCAGTAATCAATGCAACCTTATTCCCAAGACCAATCCCTACAAGGGAAGCTGTGGGAAGAAGCATCTCCCTCATCCCCGGACCTCCTTTTGGCCCTTCATATCTTATAACCACTACCTTGCCGGCCTTTACCTTGCCTCTTAAAATTGCTTTTATTGCTTCCTCCTCAGAGTCGTAGACCAGGGCTTCACCCGTAAATCTCATAGAGCTTTCATCAACAGCACTCTGCTTGACTACTGCTCCGCCAGGAGCAAGATTGCCTCTTAGTACTGCAATCCCGCCCTCTTTATGGTAGGCACGGTTTAACGGCCTTATTACATCATCATCCAAGACCTTTGCCTCGCTTGCAATTTTAAAGATCGTTTTACCCGAGACAGTTGGATTGTCAGACAGTCTGTCTTTTAACCTTGAAAGCACAGCCGGAATTCCTCCGGCATATTCCAGATCCTCCATATAATGGTCTCCTGCTGGTTCAAGGCAGGAAATATGAGGAGTTTCAGGACCAAGCCTGTCAAAAGTCTCAAGGGTCAGTTTTACACCTGCCTCATGGGCTATTGCCGGAATATGCAAAGCAGTATTGGTTGAACCTCCCAGAGCCAGATCAACCCTCACAGCATTTTCGAAGGCTTTTTTTGTAAGGATTTTTCGTGGCGTAATCCCTTTTCTGACAAGCTCAATAATCCTCTCACCGCTTTCAAAAGCAATCCTTCTTTTTTTGGACTGCCCTGCAATAGCACACGCACAGCCCGGAAGCGACATCCCCAATGCCTCAGTAACACATGACATGGTGTTGGCAGTGTAAAGACCCTGACAGGAGCCCGGCCCCGGACAAGCCTCAAGCTCAAGTTTATGAAGTTCATCCACGCTGATCTCACCGCTCTGGCACCTACCTACCCCTTCAAATGTATCTCTCACAAGGGATAACTTTTTCTTTGCATTTATTCTTCCGGTAACCATTGGACCGGCAGTTACGGCAATTGAAGGAATATCAAGCCGTGCTGCTGCCATAAGCATTCCAGGGGTTATCTTATCGCAGTTTGTAAGCAGCACAAGCCCGTCAAGGGCATGGGCCTTTGCAACAGACTCTATCATGTCAGCTATTAACTCTCTTGAAGGAAGGGAATAACTCATCCCCTCATGTCCCATTGCAATCCCATCACAGACTCCGGAAACACAGAATATAAAGGAATAACCTCCTCCGGAATGTACTCCCTTTTCTATAAATCTCTCAAGATCTCTCATCCCTATATGCCCGGGAATTAAATCAGTAAAACTTGAAACAATTCCAATAAAAGGGTTTTTCATTTTGGAAGGATGAACACCTGTTGCATAAAGAAGTGCCCTGTGAGGCGCTCTCTCAATCCCCTTTTTTATTTTATCACTTTCCATTTTATACCCTGGTTAAATATAGTCCCTAAATAAAAAAAATTTACTAAAGTCAAAATAAGCATTAATCCAATGACCATGGATTCCCTTCTCCCCCCTTCCTCCCCAACCCTTGACTTCCTGCCACCCATTTTCATGAATCTTAATTTTTCAAACTTAATTTCTTCTTAAATTCACCGAGAAGAAATTCCATCCTGTCTTTGCCCTGAAGTTTTAATTTCTTAATCCTGTTTTTCTCAACAATTTCTTCCTGAGAGAGGAATTTGATTTTATCTAATTTTTCAAGCTGTTCTTCATACTCTTTATGGGATTTCTCAAGGTTCCTGAATTCCTCGCTCTTCTCCCGTACAATTTTTAAAAACGTTTCCTTTTCCTCCATCCCTTTTACTCCTTATTAAATTGCCATTTTAACTGGTTAAAATTTAATAGTTTTGAAACCTTAACAAACCGGCCAATATACTATTGCATATTTTAAGATAAGATAACAGAGGAAATGTAAAATTTCAACAATAAAATAATAAAATCTTTTTGATATATTGAGGAAGCTTTATCTGAAGCATGCTTTAAACCCAATAGAAAAAGAGAGTGTCATAATTCTCTTTTGTCATTGCCTGCCTGTCCGGTAGGCAGGCGAGAGCAGGAATTCAGAAGGAAAAAACTGGATTCCGCATCAAGTGTGTTAATGATAACATGAAATAAGGTAACCCTGTGGCAAGACCACAGGGAATTACAAGTTCAAAAGCCCATTATCGAATAAAGTGTTCTAAGATTTTGGGACATTTGGGACAATTGTTTAATAAAATCAAACTCCTATCCATTCTGCAGAAGAAAATAAACATCTTTCTCAAATCTAACAAATTGCCTTTTAAAACTGTCGGATTTTTGAACACTTTTATTCTTTATTTTTCAATGACATACGAAAAGTCATAAAAAACTGTCGGACTTTTGGACACTTTTTTATAGAGTTTATAGATTGATTTTTTTACCAGGAAAATTTTTGATAATAAAAATTTAAATATTTCAATGAGTTATTAAAAATATTTAAAACGGCATGAAACTTGCATTGCATTATGGTGAGTCATTATTATTTAGTTAAATATTAGATTTAAATTTATTTTTGGGAAGGGGAGGAAGGTATGAAATATATGAAAGTATCAATTATTTTAGCAATATTTATTGTGTTTTTAGGGATAAACGCATACGCCACACCTATTACTTTACTTATTGATTCCTTTGATACCCCACAAGAATTTTTGTTATTATACACCGGCTCTTCTCCCTATAACCTGCTCCCTGTTTCAGCTTCTGGGACTGTATCTTCAGGAGGGGGAGATATCATAGGAGGCGAGAGAGACGTATCTGTGACGTTAGAATCAGGCACAAGTCTCTACTTAGGTATTGGTCAAGGAGGATTGTCTTTAGCAGATCAATCCTTAGGTTCGTCATCTAAAGGTCACACTACGATTGTTTGGGACGGTCTTGATGGTAATGCAAATGCAATAGATTATACAGGACTTAACTCGTTAGATTTGACAGCAGGAGGTGCGAGTGCCTTAAAGATCGATTTAACTTTTGATGATCTCCCTGCTAAGCTCGTGCTTTCAGTATATACTGATGCTATTAACTGGTCTAGCATGGATTTAAATCTGCCAGGTGGTATTTCTAGCCTGCAGAGCTTCATAATGAATTATTCGGATTTTGTAACAAAGGGAGGCACAGGAGCTGCTTTTGCTGATGTTGGAGCAATATCTCTTTATATAGATGGTACTATTACTGCAGCAGCTGATTTGCGCTTTGATAGTGTGACAACTGCTGTTCCTGAACCAGGCACTATCCTTCTTGTCGGAGCAGGTCTAATCTGTATTTATTATGTTTATAGAGGAAGGAAAAAATCTAAGAATTGACAATCATCAAGACAATCATCAAGGAGGAGTCTAAAAAATGAAAAAGATAATATTCTTCAGTGTAGTTTGTGCCATCACACTTCTTTGCGCTGTAAACTCTCAAGCGGTTATTATAGATTCATTTACAAAGCCTCAAACTCTTTTTCGAGTTTCCCCTGGCACAAGCCCGAGCTCTGTTTCATCAATTAGTGGAGACATATTAGGCAACGAGCGTGATATAACTATTACTTCATTAGACTCAGGTTCTATGATTGGTACTACTGCTTATCTGGACGGGCTAAATATTTATTCTCATAGCCAGGGGGCAGCTGTTAGAGGTACCAGCACCATTCAATGGGATGGCTCTGATAACAGTCCTGCATTAAATCCTACTGGCCTAGGAGGGATAGATCTGACAGAAGGTGGAGCTACAAAAATAATTTTAAAGGTGCGTTTTAAAGATTTGTCACTTTCATTTCCTCTTACCGTTTCAGTTTATACAGACGCATCTAACTGGTCTAAATATATCCTTAATGTCTCAGGAAGTATTGCACCGCAAGGGGTAGAATTCATTTTGCTTTTTGCGGATTTTATCCCGCAAGCAGGTACTGGAGCTGACTTTACTAACGTTGGAGCTATTTCCCTAACCATAGACGGCAGTAACATACGAGCTCTGGATGTAGAGCTTAGGTCTATAGAGACACCACCACCACCACCTTGTGCGATCGAGGTAGAGAAGACTTGCTCCATTGAACCGCCTCCACCATCACCTTTTGTGTGCTCAGATGCCAAGCCTCTTGATAGTATCACCATGATATGGAATGGGACTCAACCCATAAAGATCAAGGCATGGAAGGGCGCAATTGGCAGCACCTTGCTACCCACAATCGATAATATTATTAACGTTGGAGATGAGATCACGG
>MGDB01000120.1:3382-7885 GCA_001790645.1 Candidatus Schekmanbacteria bacterium GWA2_38_11 | reverse complement strand
GCTGAAATGGAGAAGATTGCAAAGGCACATAATAAACCGGTTGCCCAGATTGCTATAAACTGGGTTAATCAACATGAAGGGGTCACGACAGCATTGGTTGGAGCCCGTAATCCAGAACAGGTTGAGATTAACGCAGGTGCTGGAGAGTGGGAATTATCTAAAAAAGAATTAGAACTTATAGAATCTGCATACAACCGCATATTTGGGAAACAATAGAAGATTATCTTCTAAAAACGCAAAACCAAAACTTAAAGCTTAAAACCTTCAACTCTTTATTAAGGGATGTGGTAAAAAAAGTTTCTTTGGCCAAGCTCAGGCTTTGGAAATTCATAGAGTACAGGCTTTAGGTTCAAAGTATAGGCTCTCTCATCTGTAATAAGCGAGTTGTAATATATAAACCTATAAAATTTTCTTCTGGGAAACTCCTTCATTAATTCCTCATTTTTTTCATCACCTAAATCTCTTGCATAAATTATATCAGTGTCAAGCTTTGGAGAATTCAAAAAAAATCCTGCTCCATAATAATTCGGTGCTGCTTCTTGTTTTTTGAAATTTCCTGATTTTATAAATACTACTGCGTTGTGGATATTGGCCTTTTTTACCATATTTTCTAATACACTATCTATATTCCAATATCTATTTTTATATTCCTCAGCTCGCTCTGGAATATAAGCTACTGCACTTCGCAGGAGAAGAAAAAAGATTAGGAGTGGTAAAACATTGTTAGCAGATGATGGTGAAATTGAGGAAATTTTATGAACCAATTTTTTTAAAGGCTCATCAATAAAACTAATCCCTCTAACCATCAAAATCAAAAGTATTGGTAATGTTTGAAAATAATATCTCGCCCCAAAAGCAATCCCATCAATATAATATAAAACATAACCAAACACTATTAAAAGAAAGGAGGTGAGAAAAATCCAATCCCATCTATTCCTTGTTTTAGAGAAAAAAGGAATAAATATTAAAGAAGATGTCAGAACAGGCCAACCAAGCAATCCCTGGCTAATATGTTGAAGATTATTTTTTGTATTTACCAAACGGGCGAAAAAACTCTGACCATATTCTTTTAAATAAGGAAGCCCTATATTCTTTCCAAATCCAAGGCGATCATCTGGACAATATTTGTTAAAAGGAGTTAGAAAAGCATCTCCTGTTAGGAAAAAATTATAAGATAGTAAAAGACTTAGAAAAAAAAGAGTTGGAAGAACGAAAAAAAAGAGATGTTTTATCCCTATCTTTTTTTGTATTAAAGAGACAATGCCATAAAAAAGAAAAGGAAGTGCGATCAAAAGGGAGTCATAGGGTCTTATGTTAAAACCAAATCCTAAAGCTAAACCAGAAAATAATGGATATTTCCAGGAATTGGATTTAAGGCTTTTAATAAAATAAAGAATAAAAATAGAGGAGAAAAGTAGTGCGCTTGGATGGGAAAGATATGTAGCACACATAAATAGATAAAAGGGAGAAACTAAGCAAAGCAAGGGAGTAAATCTCTCTGTCTCTTTGCCAAACAAATCTCTTCCAATAAGAGATATAACAAAGATTGAGATAGCTCCAATCAGTGGATTGATTATCCATGGGTATCCAATAATTACCCCAAGAGAAAGTAATAGAGGAAAACCAAAAAAGTATTTTCCATACCATTTGCCATTATTATTGATAACAAACTCATAGTCAAAGAACTCTTTCAGTTTATGAGGAGTTGCATAAAGGTTACCTATAGAAAATATTTTAGCCTGAAATAGGTAAGCTATTTCATCCTGGATATGAGGAATTTTATCAAGAATAAAAAGAGAAAGAAAAGATGTCAAAATAATCGCTAACAATAAAACAATAGATATGAATTTCTTATAACCAGCTTCAAAAATGATTTTATTTATACTTCTTAGGTCAAAACTTAAACTCGCTGCAGTAAAGAGAGAGAGGAAAAATAAGCCAGTTAAAAAGATCAGATCGTTTAATCTTCTTAAAAGAAAGGAATCAGCAGAAAGAGTTGAGATCTTAAATGCAACAGACAAGGCTGCTGAAGCAATTAATAAATTAATAATGCGGGAATTAAAATTAACTCTCAATCCTGTTTTCCTTTGTTTTTACGAAAATGCTGCAGAATATCCTGTCCTGTGGACGGGGATGAATGCAGCGATTTAAAACCGATAGGCGGGACATTCCCTGCCTGCCGGCAGGCAGGTTGTCCCGCACCGCATTTTCGCCGAAGCTGGAAAGCCTCGGCTATCCCTCTCGAATCCTCAGTATTCTCTAAGACAACACCTCATACATGAAGGGAATAATCCATTCTTTTTTAAATTCTTTCTGAAGGTTACATACTTACTGCTATTCCATATTTCTCTGAAGCTTTTATGACTAATATTGTCTAAAAGGTGATTTACACAAGGGCCAATCTTTCCTTCAGGCGTTATGATGACCTTCCTCCATGCTGATAAACATTTATTCTCAAATTTATAATTAAGGTCGCTGTAATAATATTTAATTTCGTTAATTTTTATATCTGGATAAAAGTTAACCGGTATTTTTATTTTTTTGCTTTTAATGTTTGTAATCTGCCTTAATAAAGAATCTGTATCTATTCCACCTTCATAGGTAAAACCTAAAATATTTATTTGATTAAGTTTATCATTTTTAACACATTCTACATAGCCTTTTCTCACCTCTTCGTTACTAAACATAGGATGCTGGAAAGTAAGAGAATCAATGCCTAACTTCTCCGCCATAGTTACAGTATCTTCAAGATGTTCACTATTAAAAGGAGTTATAAGGGAATTGATGCGAATCAATGGGAAATAACGATTTTCTCTCTTCTTAATATCTTTGATAACTTTAATTCCTTCTATTATCTTTTTGAAAGTTTTACCTCTGTTTAGATCATGAACTTCCTCAGGGCCATCTATAGAGACTATTATTTTATCAACACCTAATTTGACTAAATCCCTTGCATACTTCTCAAGAAGCACTCCATTTGTATTGATTAGACAGTAAAGTTTTTTATTTTGGAGATATTCTAAGAGTTCAATAATTCCGGGATAGAGTAAAGGCTCTCCTCCAGAAAGATAAAAGGTGGGTTTAAAAAAACTAACCTCATCTATGACAGTTTTTAAATACTCAAAGGGTATATTCTCATAATCCTTACCACTTTTAAACGTCTGTTGGGGATTCTCTCCGAATTCAAAACAAATCTTACATTTGAGATTGCATCTATAAGTTAAATCTATTCTAATTACACTTGGTAAAAAACTGTATCCATTTAAAAGGTGATAATCCAGATTAGTTAGAGATATGACTTTATTCTTTCCCACCTGTAAAGCGTAAGAGGGATTTTTAATGCTATTCCTTATTAAGTTTGCGATCCTTCCCTTCATAAACTTCTCACAATATCCGACAATCAGATTGACACATCATTTAGAATATTTTAAAAAAATATCAATTAATTTTTATTGGGTTAATAATGAAGTTAATTTTGAAAAATGAATATAAAATTATATTATTATGCCTCTTCTTTCTGGTTATTGGATTTATTCTTTTTGTCCCCGGCCTTTTCTCAATAGATGAAGTAACATATTTTCTAATGTCCCATTCCCTTGTAAAAGATCACTCCTTTGCAATCTGGAACGGATTTGATGAATTTAAGACTACATATTTTGGTATTTTTGAGCCCGTTTATTATAAGAAAGAAATGTACGGGAAATATCCGCCTTTATATCCGGTTATCTCTTATCCCTTTTATTCTCTATTCGGCCTCAGGGGTCTTTTCTATATTAACATAATTTCCTTTATTATAACAATTTTTATCCTATACAAATTTACTGACTTATTATTCAACAATCACCATTTAAGTTTTCTTGTTTGCTGTGTCTATTCCTTTTGCACCTTTACCTTTGAATATGCCTTAGGCCTGTGGCCCCATATGTTATCAGTCTGCCTTGTAATCTCATCCTACTATTTATTTGAAATTTCCTCTAAACAAATTGATAAAATAACAACTTCTTTATTTTTATTTTTATCAGGATTTTTAATCAGCCTTTCAATTGGCATCAGGCTCCAGAACATTATATCAGTTGGGATAATATCTTTAACCATATTAATCTTTTCTAAAGAAAAACCAATCTCTTTGGCTGCTTTCTTTATTGGAAACTTTCCAATCTTCTTCATCATATGCTATATTAACTATTATAGATTTGGCTCAATAGATCCTTTCAGTTACGGTCATTATAGTGGTAAAAACATAAAATTTTTTTTAGATTACCCGGAATTATTACTTCTATTTGCATTCTTCTTTTTATTTTTCTATCTCGCTTTTCGTTTCAGAGAAATCATTCTTAAAACAAGTAAAAGTTTTCTTAAACCGATCCTTGGAACCCTTTCTATTTTACTTTTGGTTATCCTTTTGGCAGACCCAAAATGGACATTTTTTAACTTTCTTAAAAATATCTATGCCAATTTAGTAGATTTATCAGTTTATTTTAGTAAACAATCAGTTAGCGGTCA
>MGDB01000120.1:0-3345 GCA_001790645.1 Candidatus Schekmanbacteria bacterium GWA2_38_11 | reverse complement strand
CCTCTTCATTTTTTTTCCATGGAGGTTTTGCTTTTAATGTAAGATATGCCCTTGAGCTTTTACCTTTTGCAGTAATCTTATGCTGTTATGCAATAAAGGAAATGGAGATCAGCAAAAGCCAGATAATCCTCGCAATTATTCTTTCTGTCCCTATTGTTATTCAAAACAGATTTTATAGTAATAAACTCTTTTGGAAACAGCTATCTATTACCTATCTCCCGCTGTTACTTACTATTATACTTTTTTTGTTTTTCATTTTGAAAGGAATTTTTAAAAACAATATTGTAAAATATTTCTTCAGTCTAATCTTACTCATGTCTTTTGCATACGGAACAGTGATGGGTTTTACAGAAGATTTGTTTGGATCCAGAAATATAAGGAAGGAACATTACAATATGACAGAAGAGTTAAATAAAAAAACAAGTAATGATTCCCTAATTATTATGGAAGTAGATAAAACTGTAGGAATTATAGCGATAAAAGGGGTAAAAAAAGTAAGAATTGCATCCAAAGGGAAACATTATGCTGATCTTATAAATTTCTACTTAGAAAAACAGATACCTGTTTATCTGATTTCTAATAATGAAGATTATCTTCTTATAGAAAAAGATTACAGTAACTATAATATCAAAAATATTCCTTCAGAACATTTTCTTCTCTATGAGATACTAGGGGTCAAAAAATCTATGTAGCCGCAGGCTTTAGCCTGCGTAATATCACGCAAACTAAAGTTTGCGGCTACAATAAATTTTGGGTATATAAAAATAATATATTAGGCAATTCTTAGAGTTTCTTTCACTATTTGGATATCTTCCTTCTTGATCTCCTTAAAAAGAAAAAGTAATAAAAAATACAAAATAAATAATATAAGGTATTCCCCAAATATAATAATTCCTGTAACAGAAAATTTTATTGAGATTATATACACAATCATTGATGCTAAACTTATTTTCAAAAAAGAGAGAAACTCCATCAATGCCCCAAAATTATAATAGATATAAGCTCCTGCCATTATAGTTCCAGATATGAAAGTGATTGTCGTAGCAATTGCTGCACCATTCAATCCGTAGAAGGGTATTAATAGAATATTTAAGATTATATCCATAGGAAATAAAATCAATGCGAAATACATACTAACCTTTGGCTTACCACATCCTATTATAACCGAGGCAAGAATTGATAATATAATAGAAAAAGCTCCTCCAAAGAGCAAAATGCTTAAAGCTGACGCTGCTCCAGAATATTTATTTGAATAAAATATCTCTATTACTGTACCAGAAGTAGCACTTAGAATTGTTACAATAGGAAACATCAGCAGTAGTAAATATCTTAAGGTCTGATTTATATATTTTTTGAACAATTCCATATTGTTTAAAGAAAAAGCCCTTGATACAGAAGGGAGGAGAACTGTTTGAAAACTCGAGAACAGGATAAATGGAAGCTTAGAGATATTAGATGCAGAGGTATAAAGCCCTGCCTCTTTATTACTCTGCAAGATCGATTTTACAAAAAGGAGATCCAAACTCGCTATAGAAGTTACACAGAATACATATAATAAAACTGGTGTTGTAAAAACCAAAAGTTTTTTTATTCCAAACTCTTCGTTCTTATCTTCAAACTTGCAGAAATTTTTGGAAATAAACATTCCCATAACTGTTGCGGTAATCATTCCTATCAGAACTCCTTTAATCTTAAACCCGAGAAGAATTATTACAAACACCAAGACTAATTTTGTTATCGAATGGCATATTACTGAAATTGCTTGTTTACCGAAAAAACGTGCACCATTCAAAGAAGCGAGATAAACTGTATCAAGAGCAGCGGGAATAATAACTAAGGAAGCCAAGCGAATATAAGGAGTCAGGGAATTGTCTTTAAGAAAGAGGGCTATAAGTGGAGCTATAGCAAAGATCAGTGATGTAAGAGCGATGGAAAGTGTAATCTGTAGTTTAAGCCCTGCCTTCAATACTGCGGCTATTCTGCTAATATCTTCAGCAGCAAATTTGGAAACTGATGTTTGTACTCCTGGTTGATACAAAGTATATGTTATACCAAGAAATGCCATTATGATTCCATAAATTCCATATGCCTCAACCCCTAAGATTCTTGCAAGTCCTATATGTACCAAAAAGCCACTTATGGCAAAGATGACTTTACTGGAAGTAAGATAAAGAATTCCCTTTCCCATAATATTGGAGGGTTTTTCTAATGGTTTACTCATATAATTTTTTGTTCCGAGAAACTTTTTGAATCACCTTTGAAAATATTCCTTTTAACCCATCTTCCTGATAAACTTTTAGAATTTTTAAACAAGAATGGTTCAATTTCAGATAAAGAGATTTTTTCTTTACAAGGTCTATTCTATTACCATGTATATCGTAATAATCTCCGTAACATCTCTGGCAGAATTTGTTTGAAAGGATATACCTTTTCATCTCCTTTCTTATTTTATTTAGTTTCTCTCCATACCAGATTTCCTCTAAAGAATTTTCTCTTATATTACCTACGACTAACTCTCCATCAAAGTCTTGACAACAAAAGGTGCAATCCCCATTCCATAAAATTGCCAATGATTTAAAAGGTGCAAAGCATTCCCCTTTAGATTTTTCTCTTACACTAACTCCTTCAGGCACCAGGTAATTCCCATAAAGAACTACCTTTTTTAAAACAAGATATACCTCAGGTAGAATCTCAAATTTGGTCATATATTCAATATTGTTTTTTATTCTCTTTTTTATTTCAGCGAGTGGATATTCATAAATCTTGCTCTTAAGGGGAAATTTCTTAGCTATTTTTTCAGCAATTGGTTTCCATTCATTTATAACTGTCAGCATTTCTTCAGGGTTGCTTATAAAGTTCATACCTCTGACTGAATGATCAATAGTATCAAGAAGATGTATTTCTATAACTGTGTTTGCTCTCTTTTCAAATTTTTTGCTTATAATGTTTATCATTATTTTTCTATAAGTATCCCAATCAAGATTACCGGCTCTTCTCATATAGAACAGGTTTTCTTGTGGAATTTGGTAGCTTAAAACCAGCTCCCAAAGGTTTGATGAAAAAAGCTTTTCAATCTTCTCGTCAGAAGAAAGCAAACTGCCATTAGTAATTAAATGGGTTTTTATATTATTTTTCTTTGCTAAATTTAGGAATTCGAAAAAGCGAGGATGAAGTAACGGCTCTCCCATCAAAGAGGGTATTACATAGCTAACTAAGTTACTCTTTTTGATATCACAGAAGATTTTTTCTATAAGAGCAAAATCCATATATCCTCTTTCGCGCTTCATGATATCATCAGGGCAAAAAGCGCATTGAAAGTTACAGTGATTTGTTAGCTCTATAAAT
>MGDB01000119.1:5077-8128 GCA_001790645.1 Candidatus Schekmanbacteria bacterium GWA2_38_11 | reverse complement strand
GATAATTTGCCAAAAATCCCATTAAGAAAGTAGCAATTGCGCTTGCAATGCAGGTAGCAACCATAACTGATCCAAAGTCCATATTAGGGCCTTGAGGATTGCTCAAAATTGCAGGCTGAACAAAAATTATATATGAAAGTGTCATGAATGTTACAATGCCTGCAATTATTTCTGTTTTGGTGGTTGTGCCTGACTGTTTCAGTTTGAAAAGCTTTTCAATCATTTTTATTCTCCTGCGTAAGAGGAAAATTGTTTTTATCTTATACCAAATATATTTTTGTGACAATTAAATAATTTCAAAAATGGCTTTACTCCCTCCTTTCTCTTTCTTGACAGGAATTCTGTTAGATGTTAAGTTAAAAACCTTACAAAACAGATCTGGAAAATCAATCTGGCGCAGTGAGATTTATGGTTTTTAATTCCCTTTATAGGAAGTGGATTCCCGCTGGAGTTTATCCCTGCGAAAGCAGGGACGGGAATGACGGCCGTTAATATTATTTTTACCCCGATGCAAAGCATCAAGGAATTCTTTTGATTAAAAAAAGAAAGGATAAGCAATGGGGAATTTAATTTTCAAAGACAATACTCAGGCAATGTACAACAAGATATTAGAGCTTGCTCCAAAACCTTTCAAAGCGATGACAAAACAACAAATGGATCAGACTCTGGTTGAAACATTTGGCGAAAACGGAGAAGTAACTGAGGATAAGTTCATTGAGATAGTGAAGGCAAAGATTCCTAAAGCTTTTATTCAAGTTGCTTTGAATGCTTTAGAGCCGCTGATAAGCAAAACCCCTTGACAAAGAAAATTTGTTTTGGTTATTAAAAAATATATAAACTGTAATTTTTAACCACACCTCTTTCAGGTGTGGTTAAAAATTAGAGGGGTAAGTTTTTAATGTTTGATTTTAGTGACGAGCAGATTGAAAGATACAGCCGCCATATAATACTTCCAGAAGTTGGAGGTAAAGGCCAGAAAAAACTCCTTGAGTCAAAGGTCCTGGTTATCGGGGCAGGGGGATTAGGTTCACCATCTGCCTTTTACCTTGCTGCTGCTGGGATTGGTAAAATAGGCATAGTTGACAATGATGTTGTAGAGTTGAGTAATCTCCAGAGGCAGATTATCCATGGCACACCTGATTTAGGAAGACCAAAAACTGAATCGGCAAAAGAGACTATAAATAAGCTCAACAGCGATGTGGAAGTTGTAACCTATCAGGAGAGATTGACCTCTGAAAATATAATGAATATCATTAAGAATTATGACATTGTTTTAGACGGCACTGATAATTTTCCTACAAGGTACTTGGTCAATGATGCCTGCGCTTTAGCTAAAAAGATAAATATTCACGGGAGTATTTTTAGATTTGAAGGCCAGGCAACAGTAATCAAACCCTTTGATGGCCCATGCTACAGATGCCTTTATCCTCAACCACCTCCGCCGGGCACAGTCCCGAGCTGCCAGGAAGCAGGCGTTTTAGGAGTGCTTCCAGGTATAATTGGTGTAATCCAGGCCATAGAGGCTATAAAGATAATATTAGGGATTGGTGAGCCTCTGATTGGAAGGCTCCTGATATATGATGCTCTTGAGATGGAGTTCAGGGAAGTAAAAGTGAGAAGAGATCCTGCTTGCCCATTGTGCGGCGACAATCCCACAATAAAAGAGCTGATTGATTACGAACAGTTCTGCGGGATTAATAGATAGAGCTTTTTTCTGTAAAACAACCCTTTTATCCAAGCACTATAATATAATAATAGCTAATTATACTTAATTATTTATATTATGTTGGGGAATGAGGCTTTAGCCTAACTCTACTTGAGAGCCGCGATAGGCGGGACATTCTTGTCCCGCCAAATTAAATGGCGGGGTTAGAAAACCCCACCTATCGGTTAGGTTGTTTAGTGATTAGGGTGTCTAAAGTTACCCCTATCAGCAAGGTTATTGCAAGAAAATCTGTGTAATCTTTTTTGAATCTGTGTAATCCAAAATCAGAAATCTATTGACAGAATAACAGAAAAATTATATTTGAAAGCTTAATTTGAAGCAGGTTGAAAATATGAATGACTATAATATAACTGCAAGCTTGGACATAACCAGAGAAACATGTCCTATAACATTTGTTAAAACTAAGCTGAAATTAGAGACATTAAATAGCGGGGATATTCTTGAGGTTTTCTTAAAAGGAGGAGAACCACTCGAAAATGTTCCAAGGTCTGTTAAAGATGAAGGACACAAGATCTTGAAACTGGAACAGAATGGGGATATCTACCGTCTGATAATTTTAAAGCAATAAAAATAATTTTGGTCATTCTCTCTCATAAAAGAGAGTTTACAAAAAAGCTGTCCTGATTTTATCAAGGCAGCTTTTTTATTGTAAGTCTTTAAATTTTCTGCTACTTTTTTCTTGACAAAAAAGCAATTCTAAGCCAATTAGAATATTAAATTCCAGATCGTTAATAAAAAGCTAAAATTGAACCATTAATATGCTTTTACCTGCCATGGTGGAATCAAAAAAGGTGAAATATATTATACTCTTTTTACTTGTTGTTTCCTTTTTGGTCTTAAGATCTCTAATTCTTCTCACAGACATAAATATTATTGATGAATACCAAGAGAAATATAATGGGGTACTGACTAAGGATATTATTGATGGTAACCTCCGTCTTTCCATTTTTGATTATCAATATAGGCCTTTTGCTGGTGGGAATACTGTTATAGCATTTTTGGCTCTTATACCATTCCTTTTATTTGGAGAATCTCTTATATCTTTAAAAATGGTTACCATTTGTGTTTTTTCCTTAGGGACAATGATAATTTGGTATTTTTTTATATGTGAGTATTTTAATGTCCATGCAGGTTTGCTCTTTGGTTTGCTTTATACCTTCTCACCTCCATTTTTTTCAAAAATGAATTTGATGGCTTTAGGTAACCATAATGAATCAAATCTCTTTTCTATCATTATCATCTATTTACTTTATAAATTGATATATAAAACCGGTAAAACTGACCTGAAAGATAGAAGAGACAGCAAGTTTAAAAGTAGACTTATT
>MGDB01000119.1:0-5044 GCA_001790645.1 Candidatus Schekmanbacteria bacterium GWA2_38_11 | reverse complement strand
TATTTAGCAGGTTTCATTGCAGGATTTCTCCCGTGGATTATCTATAACACCAATTATCATTTACGTGGGATTTATTATTTTATCAGAGAAGTCTATTCCAAAGGAGATGACCTAATTATCCTTTGTTATCCTGAAAACCTTATGGGCTTTTTCTTAAAATTTTTGAAATTAAGTTTTTATCATATACCTAATTCTTTTGGATTTCAATCCTGGGTTGTAGATATTATTTATTTTTTAATTTTGTTATTTTTTATAACATTATTATTTCTTAAAGTGTTAAAATATGGTTTTAATTGTAAAGAGAATATCTTTTTGATTTATCCTGTAGTGTTTCTTCTTGCTTTTACTTTTAGTAAGTTTGTTATAAATGATAACAGTAATAATCCGTTTGGAGCAGATGCTCAGTCCATTTCACTTTTCAAGCTTTTAAAGTATAGATATTTAATACCATTATATCCCTTTCTCTTTTCGATAATTGCTGTTTCTTCTGGAAAATTTATATATGGAGTAACTAATTATAAGTTAAAACTTTTTTCTATTATCTGCATGATTATTCTTTTGTGCGGAGGTCTTCTATTTAATCTCAACGCAATGTATCTATCTCCGCTTTGGAAACAACCGGGGATAATTAGTTTGGGGCAGGGGTTAGTCTATAAAGGATATGATTATTACTATATACTGTGGAAAATGGTACATAAAGACGTGAAAGATAAGAAAATGTTAAACTTAATAACTACTCTTGAGGAAGAGTATAGACCAAGAGCGTATGAGATTTTTGGCACAAAGCTTGGGAAAGAATTTGACAGAAATTTTTGGAGAATAACAAAGGTTTCAGAAGAGATCTCTGACAGCTACAAATATTATTTTTTTTGGGGTGTGGGCTATGGCTTAGCAGAGGTTACTATTGCGAGCAATGGTAAATTCGAGAAGGCAATAGAATCAATTAATAACATTGAAGTTCCATTATATAAATCATTTTGTTATGAGTCCTTTGGATTTAAGGTTGCATTTTATTCTTTTTGTGGATGGTTATATAGTCCTGGGCTAAACGAGAAGATGAAAGAAGGGGTAAGGTCTTATCTCATAACCATTAATAACGTACCTGAACAGTTTAAACCTTTCTGCTTTATTGGTCTTGGACAATTTATAGGAGAAAATATAAAAACGCTTGAGCCAATTTGTTATGAGAGGTTAATAAAATATTTTGATCAGGAATATATGAGGTTTATTTATATTGGTCTTGGAAAAGAATTGGGGGAAGTTTATCGGGATCAGATAGTAAAATTATTTAAGCCTCACCAAGTAAGCAAATCCTTGCAGAGATTTTATTATAAAAGATTGGAAGAGGTAATTTTTGATTGTAGAAATAATGTTAAAAATATTAATTCGGCTCAAAGGACAATTGTGTATGAGGGTATTGGATTGACGGTTCAGAAGTATTTTAGACAGGACTATTTGATAAATTTCATCTTATCCAAGATAGATAAAGAATACCGTGAACCTCTGCTTAAAGGAATAAAAGGATTTTCTGGACTATACGGTAGTATTTTAGAAGAAGTGGATTCATCTGGTATTTACTATAATGGGAAAAGGGCAGTATGAAGGCTGCTTTTGATTATTTGGGTTGATAAGTTTTATCTATTAAATATACTCCGATTTATTAAATTTGAATTTTTAATAAAACAATTTAATCAGGAGGAAACGAAATGGCTGACTTTGTATGGGAAGGAAAAACGAAAGAAATGTATGATAAATTGATTTCAAATTCACCAAAACCTTTCCAGGAAATGACAAGAAAAAGAATGACTGAAAGTTTGACCAAAAAAGTTGGTGATGGCGGCACAGTAACTCAGGAAATCCTTTTAGAGATTGTGAAAGAAATTACACCGAAACCTTTTCTTGCTATGGCAATGAAGTCAATTGAACCTCTTCTTCAGAAGTAGCCTTTATAAAAAAACTTATTTGACAAGAGTATGTAGATTTTAATCCCGCCTCGATTATTTCGATGCGGGATTATTTTTTGGAGAACTTATATGCAAAGTTTTCACGGGGTTTATGAGATTGAAGCAGGAAATTCAAAGATATTTTATATTGATGGATCTGAGAAGATACTGGTGGATACCGGTTTAAAACCATTACATACAGACGTTATAAATTATCTCCAGCAGAATGGATATAATTTTGGAGAGGGCGGAATTGAACTTCTTAAAAAAGGTGCCCGTTCGAAGATCATATCCTTTTTGAAAAAAAACAGATTCAAGGTTGATTCCATAATATGCACCCATTGCCATGGAGACCATGTAGGTAATCTCGCAGTGCTCAAAGAAGAGTTTAAAGTCTCTGTGGCTGCCCATAGCGCAGATATACCTTTTATTGAAGGAATAGAAAAAATTAAAGACCCCTCCTTTGTTCCGCCAGAACTTATTAAACATTTTGACATTGACCCGTGCAAAGTGGATATAAGTTTAAAGGACGATGAGTTTTTTAATGAAGATGTGAGGATAATTCATATAGAAGGTCATACAAAGGGAAGTATCTGCCTGCTTTACAGGGATAAGGTGCTTATTGCAGGGGATACAATTTTAGGGAAAAACCTTTTAAACCCTAAGATGGGACCAGAGGATTTGAATCTACCCTCAGAATGGTCATGCATGGATTACAAAAAAGCGATTGAGAATCTGCCAAAGCTTTTGAACTATAGTTTTGATACAATCCTGCCAAGCCATGGAGTTGTGATAAAAAAAGATGGAAAGAGGAGACTTGAACAATTGATACAAAAATCTATCCAGAAATAAATCCTGCCATAATTTCAAAAATAAGGCAAATCATAGAAGACCTGGATAAAAGTAAAATTGAATTTTTAGACATTGATAAGCATCCAGGCGATGCCTCTGATCGTTCTTACTATCGATACAGATATAAAGTAAAAGATAAAGTAAAGTCGCAAATGATAATGAAACTTAAGGATAAATTCTATGGGGAGAATCTTGCATATATTAATGTTCATGACCACCTTAAAAGATCTTGTTTGCGGGTCCCTGAGATACTTGGCTTTGACGGTGAAATGGGGATTATTGTCCTTGAAGACTTGGGGAATGCTACGATGGAGATAAGAATTGCCTCCTCTTCAAATGGGGAAATAAAAAATCTTTATGAAAGGGCAATTGACCTACTTATAGATCTGCAGATAAAAGCGTCAACTCCTAAAGAACTAAAATGCGTAGCCTTTACGCTTGAGTTTGATATAGAGAAATTTATGTTTGAGTTTAATTTTTTCAAAAAGCATTATCTGGAAGGTCTTTTGAAGGCAAAAATCACCACAGAGGACACAGAGACTTTGAATAATGAGTTCATTAATCTCTCAGAAATATTGGCAGCCGAACCTAAAGTCTTTACTCACCGCGATTATCATTCACGAAACATAATGGTTTTAAACGGGGAACTGGCAATGCTTGATTTTCAGGACGCAAGGAAGGGGCTCTGCCAGTATGACCTTGCTTCACTGCTCAGAGATTCCTATATTATTCTTGAAGATTCTTTAAGAGACCAGTTGATAGAATATTACATCTGTAAAAGTGATGGACATAGCGGAAGACGTACAGACAGAGAGGAATTCAGAAGGATTTTTGACCTTACATGTGTGCAGAGGAATATTAAGGCAATCGGAACTTTTGCTTATCAAAAAATGGTAAGAGGGAATGATTTCTATTTAAAATATATTCCTGATACTTTGAGATATGTGAAAGAGAATCTTGAGAAATATAAAGAGATGAAAGGGTTGAAAGCTGTTCTCAGCAACTATATCAGGTTTTAACAGACTGTTGAAAAACTTGAAAAATATATTTCTGTAGGGGCCGCCTCCGTGCGTGCCCTTTCCTTGTAAGAGACTGTGTCACAACTTATGTTTTAATGGTAGCCGCAGGCTTTAGCCTGCGTTAAACTCATTGATATTAAAAAAAATTATTCGCAATCTAAAGGTTGCGGCTACATTATGACACAGTCTCCGAGGGAGGTGAAATAATTCGCAGCTTTGTGCAGTATAGTTCATTATTGGAGGTAAATAAAAATTCCTGAAAAAGTTGGTTCATTCCGCTATAAAATACTTTTTACTCTTTGGCTGCTTTATTTTATAAACTATTTAGACAGGATAAGCGTTCTTACCCTGCTCCCTTTAATCAGAGAAGAACTGCATCTTACACATGCTGAGATAGGTTTTGCTGCGTCAATATTTTTCCTTGCTTATGCCTGCGCACAGGTCTTTGCGGGACACATGTCTGATCGTTTCGGGGCAAAAATAATGATGGGGATAGCCATAACCACCTTTACTGTTGTAACTTTTCTAACAGGGCTTATTCAGAGCCTGAAACAGTTTTTTATGGTAAGGGTTGCTCTTGGCTTAGGGGAGGGGCAGCACTGGACTCCAAGCCTTAAAATCTGTGCCGACTGGTTTGCAGCAAAAGAGAAGGGAAGGGCAACAGGGTTATACACGACTTCCTTTACAATCGGTCCTGCCGTTGCCCCTATAGCAGCTTCGTTGATTGCAGCTGCCTTTGGCTGGAGATATGTTTTTTTCCTGCTGGCTTTCCCCGGGGTAATAGGGATTTTGTTTCTTTATTTCTTTATTATAAACACTCCAAAGGAAGCGCATGAGAAGGGTAAGTTGAGTGAATCTGAATATAATTATATAAATGCAGGACTTCCGCCACCCCTTTCAAAAGGAGCAAAGGGGGTATACGGATCGCTGTTAAATGACCCTGTTTTCTGGCTCTACTCTCTGGCTTTTTTCTTTAACCTTGCAGTCTTTTGGGGAAATACAACCTGGATATCATCATTTCTTTATGAACAGCATAAGGTAAATATAGCGCAAATGGGAGTTCTTGCCTCGATACCCTTTATTGTAGGAGCCATGTCGCAGGTTCTTGGCGGATATCTCATGGATAAGGTTTTTCATGGAAAGGTAAAACCTGTTCTACTTATATCGTTCCTGGGTTGTATCCCGTGCCTTTATGCTATCGGGAAAATTAAGACAGGTAATATATCATTG
>MGDB01000118.1:19558-23659 GCA_001790645.1 Candidatus Schekmanbacteria bacterium GWA2_38_11 | reverse complement strand
TCACATTATTCTTTGCAAGCTTCTGGCTCGCAATACCGCCTACATTAGACTCCTTAATTGTTCCGGTCAGAGGGCTTTTCCCGCCAAAGGACATCCTTCCTGAGCAGGCAGCAGATGTTCCGCTTAAAAGTCCCGGCGCCAAAATCAATTTATTATGTGCACCCAGTGGGTGGCAGGTAGCAGGAATTTCATCGTTAACTATTGTTGATGTCAATCCCCTCCCTCCGAGGGCAGCATATTTAGAAGGACATTTCTCCTCCCTGACCTTTAGTTCGGTCATGTTTACCCTGTAAATTTTATCCATACGATCCTCCTTGCAAGATTGTTAACTAAAATAATTCTTAAGTCCTGGAATTTAAGATTTCAAATGTAAAATTCTTATAGATAACTCTTAAAATCTAGTCAAGGGAATTTTGGAGGTTTTCGGTAAATAAAAAAGAACCTCTTTTGCTGTAATTGTGCAGCTATTTTTATAATTGCTATTTTGGTAATTTTATGGGAGAAAGCTAACATCAAAGATCAATATAATAAAGTAATGCCAAATGACAAAGCTCAAAGGACAAAATAATTTTACTATCTGTAAGCTTTAAGTTACCTGCCTGCCGGCAGGCAGCAATTTTGTTATTTGTCATTTATTACAAAAAAGGAAATAACTATGGCATCTTGCCTCGAATACGGGAAAGTCAGGCAAGATGCCTGACCTATTCCTATCTCTGTATCATTAATATTATGGAGGACCAAATAATGGATGTATTAGGAATCTGCGGAAGTGCAAGAAAAGAGGGTAACACTGGAATTCTTGTTAAAGAAATCCTTGATGCAACCGGGGCTGACTGCAAATTTATCTGGCTCTCAGAGGCAAACATTAATTTCTGCCACGGCTGCTTCAGGTGCATTTTTGAAGGTGGAAAATGCTGGCAGCAGGACGGGATGCAGAATCTTTACCAGGATTTACTGAATGCCAAAGCAATTGTGATTGGCACCCCTACCTATTATGAGGATGTATCAGGCCTTGTAAAAAACATGATGGATAGATCCATTGCAATAAATTACTTAGGGATAGGAAAAAAATCTGATATAGAATACCACGGATGGAAGCCTTTATCAGGAAAGCCCGGGGCAATTGCCGTTACGGTTGCAGGCGCTGGAGCAGAAAGAGCAGAGGAGACTCTCGCAAAGTATATGGGTTATGCAGAAATTGACATTGTCGGAAGCCTTGCTGTTGCTGTGGGAATGGGTTCTGTAAATGACATGCCGGAAATAATCCAGAAAGCAAAGGCGATCGGAAAGAAACTTGGGGGAAAGATAAAGAAGTAATGACAAATCAGCTTCCAGCTTTTTAAAACAGCGGAATGTAGAAGAGTTTCAACTTTGTTTTATCGCCTTCCTTTTTAGTCTCAAAAAGTCCCTTTAGGAAAGAGGTTTTTTCTCCTTTTTCATCCCGGTTGTAGGAGAAAAAGAGGGGGATATTAATTGACCTTCCTGTTTTACTTTTCTGGTCCTTATAAAGACTCCATAAATAAGCCGACTTGGAATTCCCTTCTTTGTCACCTTCATATTTATAAAAAGCCCAGAGGAAGGAATAATTCTCCTCCATTTTCTCTCTGAATTTTCCATATCCTAAAAATGCAAGCAAAGAGGGGGATGAAATCTTTACGTTATCTTTTCTGTCCCTCTTATAGGAGTAAAAAGGCCATAAGCTGACTAACCTCCCGTCTGTCTTATCCTTTTCCCAGCTCTCACGCCTATCCTCAAAGAAGGGAACAAGCCTGCTTTCCTTCCTTTCATAACCGTCTGAGCTGACTTTGTCAAACCAGTAAAAGGGCCATAAAATGACATCGTGGACAGTATCTCCTTTCCTGTCAAACCTAAAAAGAGGAAAGAACTGCGTTATATGCCTTCCTTCACCTCTGGAGAAAGAAAATATAGGCCATATTATATCATACCGGTTATACTTCCGGGTGCTGCTCTTATCATGGACATACAGAGGAAACATTATTGTTTCTACACTTCTTTTTTCTGATTCTGTAAAACCGTAGAAAGGCAATGAAAGAAAGCTTGTCTTTACCAGTTTATCACCTTCATAGAATTTCTGGTAATTCACAAAAGGCCAGAGATAGAACCTCTTTAGGTGTTTCCCCTCCTTTTTGTCATACCCGTAAAAAGGCCAGAGCCTGTAGCCTTTATGTCCCTCACCTTTTGCATAATGGAATATGGGCCACATAACCTCCGTGGAGCTGTCATTGCCCTTCACTGTGGAGCTGTAGAGCGGAAATAATGCAATCTTTATTTCATCCTTATTAAACCAGCCTTTAAGATTCCCGTATAATGGGAAGAAAAGGTGATAATTGCCATTCTCTGCCTTGCCGCCTATGTAAAAAGGAAGGAGCATTGTGGTCCCGGTCTCTTTGCCGTCGTCCCAGGTATCATATTTTGAATAATAAAGTGGAAGAATCCAATCCAGTTTTCCTTTCTCAGTTCTTTTGAACTTTCCAATCGGCCACAGAATCTCGGTTAATTTTTCTTTTTTGGCTGTATCTTCTTCGAGATTAAAAAATGGTTTGAGGCTGTACTTGCGCGCTTCAGGTGAGTATTTAAGTTCAAATACGGAACCCAATATTTCAACTTCCTTTAACTGCTTTGCTTCGTCCGTTTTCCTGTAATATAACGGACTTAGGTCTAAAACCCTTTCATCAGCAAAGCTGAACGAAGCAACAGAAAATATTAGCAGGCATAATAGAATTATTATTCTATAGTGAAAGCCGTAAATGCCATCACATCCGATAGGCGGGACATTCCCTGCCTGCCGGCAGGCAGGTTGTCCCGCTTTATGAAATGACGGGGTTAGAAAACCCCGTCTATCGGGATAGAGATATGTCGAATTATTTATTACTCTCATTATATGAGAATATAATTCTGTAAAACGAGAAAAACCCATAACCTTTTTATAAATAATTTTTGAAAGCAGAATTTAAAAAAGAAAAAATAAGGAGCTTATAAAAGAAGTTATAGGAGAAAGCTCACTTGCCTGCTCAGCCGAGTCCCCAAGCTGCTTTAGGGACTTCTTTGCATCATCGTAGAGCGTTTTGTCATTGACAAGTTTACCTAATGTCCCTTCTCCCTTATCAATCTTTGTAGCAATACTGTTTATACTCTTTGAAGACTCTTTGATTTCACTGATAGTCTTTTGCAGATTGTCTTTATTCTCCTGGATGACTGCATCAAGGTCTTTCCCAATTTTAGCAAACTTGTCTATAACTTCAGGAGTTTTTTCATTTATAGTCCCTGAAAACTTTTCAAAATTAGCAATGGTCTTATCTATTGAACCCTCATTCCTGGAAAGCATAACATTCAGCCGGGCTGATAACTGGTCAATATTCTTTACAGCGTTAGTGAAAGATGTTTCATTTTTAACAAGTATTTTATTCAGTTCACCAGTTACATCCTTGACATTTACTAATATTTCATTGAGGTTGTCCCTATTCTGGGAAACTACTTCATCCAAACTTTCAGCGACATTTGTCAGTTTGCTGACAAGCTGGTCTATATCAGCAGCAACCTCTCCCTGGCCAATTATTGCACCGTTCTCAAGTTTTCCTAAATCGGGCTTCCCGTCACTAATTTCTATGAACTTCTGTCCTAAAAGACTTTCTGACTTCACTGATGCATTTGAACCTTTATAGAGCGTAACCCCGGGGTCTATACTCATAATAATTTCTGCTTTCCCGTTCTTTAATTTCAAATCCTCAATCCTCCCTATCCTCACCCCGGCCATCTTTATGGGTGATTCCCGCTCAAGACCTGTAGCACTGCCAAGGTGAGCAATTACTGTGTAGCCTTTTTTCCTCAGCCATTTTATCTCACCAAACTGTAAAGACAGCCAAATAAAAAGTATGATAGATGCTAATACGAATAAACCAACCTTTGCTTCTAAGCTCAATACTCTTTTAGCCATTATCAGGTTCTCCTTATATAAATTTCAAATTCTTTTCTATAAAAGGGTTCGAGGGTTCAAAAAGCGGTTTAAGCCGTTTGAACTGTTCCACTTGACCCCTTGAATCCTCGAACCCTATCCATCTAATCAATAACTCCTCACACTAT
>MGDB01000118.1:8840-19502 GCA_001790645.1 Candidatus Schekmanbacteria bacterium GWA2_38_11 | reverse complement strand
AACTTTTCAGCTCCTGAGATGTTCCATGAAATTTTATATCCCCGCCGTGAATAAGCGCAACCTGATGTGCAATCTTATAGATACCGGGTATATCGTGGCTTGCAACTATGGATGTCACGCCAAGCCTTTCCTGTGTATCCTTGATCAGGTGATTAATCGCATCAGAGAGGATCGGATCAAGCCCTGTTGTTGGTTCGTCATAGATTATAATTTCAGGATCCATTGCAAGCGCTCTTGCAAGGCCAACCCTTCTTTTCATTCCGCCGGAAAGTTCGGAAGGCATTTTATCCTCAACATCTTTTAAACCCACATCATGAAGTTTTTCCCTAACAATCTTATCTATCTCCTCCTGACTCATCTTTGTTTTTTCCTTGAGTCCGAAGCCAACATTTTCCCCAACTGTCATGGAATCAAAAAGTGCAGCAAACTGGAAAAGGAACCCGAATTTTTTCCTTACTTCATTAAGGCCCATATCATCAACCTTTGTTATATCCACTCCTTCAACCAGAACCTCTCCGCTGTCAGGCTTTATAAGCCCTATGATATGTTTCAATATAACACTCTTCCCCTGTCCGCTTCCCCCGATTATTACCGTTGTTTTGCCCTTCTCTATGGTAAGATTAATGCCATTTAAAACCTTTTTCCCGTTAAATGACTTTGTCAAGTTCTTAAGTTCAATCATAACTACCTCAAAGTTGATCTGTGTGCAGCCTGCCTGATCTGCCTTCTGTAATCTTTTCCCTTAATCTCTATGACCCTGCACATCTCATACAGCCGTGAAACAAGCCTTTCCCCTATACGCTCTTCAAGAGTATCTTCTTCAGAATTAGAGCGTTTTCCTGCCTTATCTGATGGTATAAAATTTGATGTAATAATGGTAATCTTCTTTTCATTATACCTTTTATTAATAATATAGGTCAGCATGTCCCTGCGCCAGTCAGTCACTTTATGTGACCCCAAGTCATCAAGCAGTACAACTTCCTTATTAAGGACAGGAATAAGAACCTCGGACTCAGAAATTTCAGAATTTGAATCGTAAGTCTGCTGAATTGTTTTTAGCAGATCCCAGAAGTCAAAAAATATACAAGGGATTCCTTTAGTATTTATAAGCGCCTGAATTATTGCAACAGACAGATGAGTTTTTCCAACACCACAGCTGCCTATAAAAAAAAGTCCGGCATCAACTTCCGGATATACTTTAACAAACTGCTCAGCTGTTCCTTTAGCTGATCTCTGGGTTGGATCATGGTTTTCGTAACTTTCTAAGTCACAGCCCCTGTATCTGCCTGGTATTCTTGCCTGTTCAAGAATCCTTTTTTTAAATTTACTCCTGCGGCATTCACACCGGCTTACCCTTTGAACACCTTCCACTACAAGCTCAGCCCATCCGGTATCATTGCAGACAGAGCATTCTTTCCGGCTTAACGCTTCCAATTTATCTCCTCACCAGTAGAATTCTTCTTCTGATAGATTCCTAAATCCAAACTCCTGCCTGATTTTTTGGTCAAGCATTGCTTCCAAAGACTCAGTGTAATCTTTATCTTCCATCCTGTTGCGGTATGGTAAAAGCTTTTTCCTGCATTCATTTTTAAAGGATGAAAGTTTCTTTTCATCTATTGCCTGCTTAAGGCTGTTTAAAATTCCCACATCCAGGCTTTTTAATTCTTCTTCAAACTCTCCTTCTTCCTCTACTTCATTATTCTTAATTTTCTTCACCAAGTCTTTCAGGTTAGAAAGAAGTTTGCGCTCCAGATCCTCAGGAATCACCACTGATTCTTTCCCTTTCCTGGTCTCAATATCCCTTTCTATTCTCCTTTGCAGATTATCAAGATACTCCAGTGCCCTATGTGGAAAAGGAGCTTTTTCTTTATCTTCATCACAAACCCGGGACCTGCCAACCCTGCTCTCTTTAAAATCTTTCCAGGTTTTCAGCACCTGCTTTTCACAATATGCCAAAGTAGGAACCGTGTAAAACTCTCCCTTCTGGGAAAAGTTTAAACCTGTAATGGCAGAATCTATTCCTTCTTTGACAATTTTAACAGGTATCCCCAATGCCTTCCACTTCTCAATAATGAGCCAGTCCTTGTGAAACAACATTAGCCCTTTATTTCTTTTCTCGATTAAAATTTTTTCTACTTCTCTAATGTAGTCCATGAGAACCTATAATTGGTAGACAGCTTCCTGCCGGCAGGCAACTATCTGTCATATAACCCTTTTTTGATATTGCGAGCGACCAACGGGAGCCAAAACAACTATCCAAAGAATACGGCTGTTAAGAAGTAATCTAAGATTAGAATAAGTACAGATGCCACTACCACAGCACTTGTGGTCGCTCTCCCTACCCCTTCTGCACCGCCTTCCGTGTAGTAACCTTTATAACAACCTATGAGAGAAAAAACTAATCCAAATACAATGGCCTTTTCAAGTCCCTGAAAACAATCAGAAATTTGGAGATTCTCCCTTATTCCTGTCCAGTAAACAACCGAGCTTTGTCCTAAAAATTTTACTGCAATAACATACCCCCCTATTATCCCTATGGAATCTGCTACTATTGTAAGCAGAGGAAGCATTATCATACTCGCAACAATCCTTGGAACTATGAGATACTGTATTGGATTTACAGCCATAACTTCCATGGCATCTATCTGTTCAGTGACCCTCATTGAACCGATCTCAGCAGCAATCAGAGACCCTGCCCTGCCTGTCACCATCAACGCGGTTAGTACCGGGCCGAGTTCCCTTGTAAGAGCTAAAGCCACAACATATCCAACTAAATATTCCGCATTAAACCTGTGAAAACCTCTGTAGGTCTGAAGGGCAAATACTGAACCGGTGAAAAAACCTGTCAGGAGAACAACTGGCACTGAATTAACCCCTATTACCTCCATCTGCTTTAAAGCATTTCTAAACTTAAATGGAGGTTTCAGGAGCCAGCTGAACGCTCTGAATAGTAAGGTTATCACCTTACCCATCTCCTCTATAAACCCGGCTATTCTTTCCCCTATTCTCTCAAGCATTTTCGTCCATCCCTAAAATTTTTTTCTAAACTATCCAATAAGTTTTTTGATTGCTTCTTTTAATTCACTAAGATCAAAAGATTTAACTACATATGCATTTGCCTTCAGATGTTCGAAATCAGAACGGTATTGACTATATGCAGTATTAACTATTACAGGAATATCTTTTTTTATTTTTTTGATTTCTTTAAAAGCCATTCTCCCGTCGATATTCGGCAATTTAATATCCAGTACCACGAGGTCAACATTCTCATTTTTTAATTTATATATCCCGTCAGTTCCGTCAGATGCTAAAATAACCTTATATCCCTCTTCTTCGAGTTCTTCCTGGTAAAGCTGGCTTATTGATTTTTCGTCCTCTATGACTAGAATGGTTTTCACTGTTATGGACCACAAGATTTATAAAGAAATTCGTTTTTAGAAATGTCCTTTTTTAACCCTTAATCTTTAAAATGTCAATAAATTTTCTTTTTTTTTAAGCCCTAAGTTTTAAGTGCTCTTTTTAAGTTTTCCCTTTAACCCCTCCCCCTACCTGCTACTCGCTACTCCCTGCATAACCTGCTGTTTAATCCTTTCTTCTTGCAGTTTAAAGCATACAGCTTATAGCTTAAACTTGTATGATTTATATCATAAGCCACCCTTATACATAGTAAATTGCCTGATTCCGCTTTTTTCTGACTTTCTTCTGCCGGAGATTAATACTCTAAATCATAAGATTGTTCACAAAAAATAAGAAATTAAAGAAATGCTTGACTCTCACATTTTTTCTGATACATGGAAAAAGCTGATGGAACAGCGGCACCCTAATTTTACTTTTCCCTGATGAGGTGAGGCAGGAATATGATTCCGATCAAAGACACCATACCATCCCGCAGTTATCCGATTGTCAACGTCCTTATCATAATTACAAATTGCCTTGTTTTCTTCTTCGAGTTATCGCTTGGCTCAAAGCTTAACAAACTGTTTTTAATCTTTGGCATGGTGCCGGTAAAATTTTATTACCTCATATCTACAGCGCCTTTTAATATATTTGGAATCTTCCTGCCATTTCTGACCTCTCTTTTTCTGCATGCCGGATGGATTCATATAATCGGGAACATGCTCTATCTCTGGATTTTCGGTGATAATGTGGAGGACAGGATGGGCCACTTCAGATACCTGGTGTTCTATCTTATCTGCGGTGTAGTAGCAAATATAACCCACCTCTACACCGAGCCTGTTTCCGGTATACCGACAATAGGGGCAAGCGGCGCAATTGCCGGAGTAATGGGAGCATATTTCGTTCTTTATCCGCGGGCAAAAGTTGTAACACTGGTACCTATTTTTTTCTTTTTTTATCTTATTGAAATACCTGCTTTCTTTTTTCTCGGCTTCTGGTTCCTGTTGCAATTTTTATCCGGCTCTATATCTTTAGCAGCAAGTGGTCATGACATCGGCGGTATTGCATGGTGGGCACATATAGGAGGGTTCTTAAGCGGGATAGTCCTTGTATTTATTTTCCGTAAGAAAAAGCGGCATCACAGGATTTACAGGGATCAATACACATAGAGAGGAAGGTATAAAATTCTAAATCCTAAACAATATTAATGGAAGGACGTTAGCCTTCATCATGCTTTGATGGCTTCACTCTCCCCTCTTTACCTGCCTGCCGGCAGGCAGGGGAAAAGGAGGCTGGGGGGATTTGAAAATCCCCCTTAATCCCCCTTTTTCAAAAGGGGAATTATTAGTTTTATTTCATAAATTATTAGAATTTTGAATTTGTTTAGAATTTAGAAATTAGAATTTAACATTTAATTTAGGAGGGACAAAAAATGCAGGTATGGGATATATTCTGGATTTTTTTCATGCTTACCGCTATTGCACCTATGATAAAACAGAAAATACTTGAAGCAAGCAGACTAAAGCAGATGCAGAAAATAGAAAGGAAAAGGGGGAGCCGGGTAATTGCCCTTGTCCATCGCCAGGAAACCATGTCAATCCTCGGTTTTCCGGTTCTCCGTTACATAGATATCCATGATTCTGAAGAAATCATAAGGGCTATTAAGCTCACTGACCCCGATGTACCGATTGACATAATCCTTCATACCCCGGGAGGCCTTGTCCTTGCCTCTGAACAGATTGCAAGCGCAATTAACCGCCATAAGGCTAAAAAAACTGTCTTTATCCCTCACTACGCCATGTCAGGAGGAACTTTGATAGCACTTGCTGCAGATGAGATTGTAATGGATGAAAACGCTGTGCTCGGACCGGTAGACCCGCAGATTGGAGAATATCCTGCTGTTAGTATATTGAAAATCCCTGAGATGAAGGATAAAAACGAGATAGAGGATAAGACGCTGATACTGGCAGATATTGCAAAAAAAGCCATCAGCCAGGTAAAAAACTCTGTCACTAATCTGCTTAAAGATAACATTGGTGAAGAAAAGGCCAGAGGGATTGCTGAGGTGCTTACAAGCGGGAAATGGACCCACGATTATCCGATCCACTGCGAAGAGGCAAAAGAGCTCGGACTTAACATAAGCTGCGACATGCCTGTAGAAATCTACCAGTTTATGAACCTCTTCCCTCAACCGACACAGAAACACTCCGGTGTTTCGTATATTCCGCTGCCTTACAAAGGAAAGGGATGAGTTGATGGAAATTTGCAGATACCGCAGAAAAAAGTGCAAAGTGTAAAGGTAAAAGTGCAAAATCATAATTTAAAGCTCAAAAACTTTAAGTTTCAAACTGTGGTTTTTAGCTTTAAGCTTTTAATTTTTAGTTTATTCTCATTAGGCCTTGCAATGCTCTTTTTGTTTTGATAACTTATTGTTACTTTTTATTAACTGCTTATGATGAGCCAGAAATATTTTATATGGAAAAACCAGTTTTCAGACTTCACTTCCTTGCGTTCTTATTAATTGCCGCTTTAACTGTAATTATTTATTCTAACTCTTTTTATGTCCCCTTTCACTATGATGATTATGTTGTAATTACAGAAAACCCGAATATTAAAAATATAAAAAACATCTCAGATGTCTTTCTTGATAACCCTTCCCGCCCTTTATCAACGCTTTCATTTGCGCTGAATTATTATTTTAACAGTCTTAATCCCTTTGGCTACCATGTTGTAAATCTCATCTTTCATATCGCAAATGGATGGCTGATTTTTGTACTGTTGTTCTTTATTTTTAATAATAGCTTCAATGGTCAGAGAGCAGTTTTATTAACACCATTCCAAATCGCTCTCTTTACCAGCCTCATTTTCTGCTCCCATCCTATCCAAACTGAATCAGTAACCTATATCTCAAGTAGAATAGGTGTCATGTGCACAAACTTTTATCTGCTCTCGATAATTTTCTTTTTAAAATTTTTAAAATCAAATAAATTAAGAGGGTTCTTCTACTCAATAAGCTTAATCTCTTTCCTTGTCGCTTTAGGCTTTAAAGAAATCGCAGCTACTCTACCTGTTATTCTTATGCTTTTTGAAAGATTTTTTCTTTCCAGTAAATCTAAAAAACCAGGCTTTCCAACAAAGGATGGAAATAAAGCTTTTAACTTAATCAATTTCCTCAAAGCAAAATGGTATTATTTACCCTTCTTATTTTTCATAGCTGTAGTTCTTATCATGAGGTATTTATTTTTTGGGGCAATGGGACATCCCAAGTTTCATAGGAATTTATACTACCATTTCCTCACTCAGTCACATGTAATAGTTGATTATATAAGACTCCTTTTCCTTCCTGTTAATTTAACTGTGGATCATGGTTTCTCACTCTACCCAACCCTTTTTAAACTATCTACAATCCTTTGTGTGAGTGCAGTTTTTCTGATACTGATATTTTCCATTAAGAATATAAGGAAAGCTTCCATGTTCTCTTTTTCAATTCTGTTATTTTTTATTACCTTAAGCCCTACGTCATTAATCCCGCTGGAAGATTCTATGAGCGAAAGATGGCTCTATCTTCCTTTAATCGGGTTCTGCCTACTCTTGGTCTTTATTTGTCAATTTCTATGTAAAACATTTATCCCTCAAGCAGACATAAATGACGATGAAAATCCCACTTCATCTCCCTTTTTCAAAAGGGGACTTAATAAATTCCCCCCTGTCTATTTTCTCTCAATCATCATCCTCTTATTCTCCGCAGATACTTTCTTGCGCAACAATGTCTGGAAAAGTGAGTACACTCTCTGGAATGATGCCCTGGCAAAAACCCGCAACAAAGCACGGCCCTATTTAGCTCTCGGGTGCATCTATATAAGAGATGGCAATTACCTGAAGGGAATTGATTACTTTGAAAAATCAATCAGGCTGTATCCTACCTCTGAAGGTTATAATAACTTAGCCTTTGCCCTAAGTAACTTAAAAATTACCAATGAGTCAAATATTATCAAGATTTTAGAAGAAGCAATACGGTTAAAACCAAAAGACTATAAAGCATATTTAAATCTTGGAGATTTGTATTTTAATAAAGGTGATTACAGCGAGGCTTTTAAAAACTACGAAAAAGCATTAGAAGTAAATCCTAAATTTGGAGCTGCCCACTGGAAGATCGGGCTTATTTATGAAAAAAGGGGGCAGACCCGCGAAGCCCTGGAAAGATATAAAAAAGCTGTAAGCTTTGACCCACTTGACATTGAAGCTTTATATAGCCTTGGAACGCTGTACCAGAATACCGGCGAGTATGACAATGCAATCCAGACATTGAAGAAAGTTACAGAGCTTGCCCCGAATCATGCTGATGTACTTTATAATCTGGGGCTGAGTTATTTCAACACCGGAAGATATGACAAAGCGGCTAAGGCGTTTCAGGATTCCATAAAGGCTGACCCCAAAAAAGCTGATGTCCACAACAGCCTCGGTGTGGCATTTCAAAGCCTCGGGCTGATAAATGACGCAATAGTGGAATATAAAAGAGCTTTGCAAATAGACCCGAAATATGCAGAAGCCTATGGGAACCTTGGTATAATCTATAAACTAAGGGGAGATAAGGGAAATGCAATCGTCATGTTTGAGGAGGCTTTAAAATACGACCCCTCAAACAAGCTTACACAGGAAAACTTGAAGGCACTGATAGGAAAGAAGTAAGAAAAATTTTCTAACCACCTCCTATATTTTTTCTGATTTTAAAAGAGTTACCTGATTAGTGAGCATTAACAACTGTCCTTTTTTCCTTTTTTCTGATAGGTCAGGCGTCCTGCCTGACTACTTCCACACCCATCTGTGAACCACATTCCCGCCTGCCTGCCGGCAGGCAGGCAAAAGCGGGAATCCAGATTCCTCTTTCAAAAAACAGATATCAGCTATAGGCTATAAGTGATAAGTGTTTCCGCAAGGAAACCTTCAATTTCTGTTAAAGTCTCTTGACACGAAGCAATAAGTGGCATATTATGCCATTAGTGAAGAAAGCTAAGCTTGTAAAGCACGTTAAGGTTAGAGAAGATAGTGGGAACATCATGGAGGTTAAGATGTGGGAAGTAATACCTTCTCCTGATAAACCTCATGGATATAAATATTCGCTTGCTTACATTGTTAAAGGTAAACGGGTTATTGGTTATGATAATGGTGAAGGTAAAAGAGATAACAGGCATTATGGAGAGAAGGTAGAACCATACAAGTTTAAAGATTTAAGAACTCTAACAAAAGACTTTTACAGAGACATAGAAAGTTATAAGGAGAATAAGCTATGAGGATAAAGCGTGTTAAGATAGGGATAAAAACTGTTAAAGAGGTTTTGGATGAATTCATAAAGACAGGGGAGGCAATAGAAAGAGGAGAAGGGGTAAAAAAAGAAAAAGGTACCTATTTTGAAAGTGTTGAGGGATTCAGAAAAGCGCTAACCCCCAAGAGGCTTGAGCTATTACATCTGATTAAAGAAAAACATCCTGAAAGCTTGCAAGAGCTTGCAAGGCTGGCTAAAAGGGATATGAAAAGTATTGTAACAGATATTAAAATCCTTGAGAGTCTTGACCTGATTGATATGAAGAGAAGAAAGGAAGGGCGTAGAGAATCTGTCCCGACAGTTGCCTACGATAAGATAAACCTTGAAATAGCGGTTTAGAAAATCCTTTTTTGCGGAATAATGGAATTTTTCTAACATCAATTAGGCGGGTGATGTTAAAATCTTTAAGTTGAGAAATAAATTCCTCTATATTTCTGCCTTCGTATCCAATTGTAAAAAGTTTGTAGGTTTTCATTTTTTATTTTTTTTGTTATCATACTATATTGATTAAGTGAAATAAAAGTAAAATCTTATGTGGTGGAAAAGATAACCGGTCAATTTATTCCCAAAATTTCATAAAATAACAACAAAAATCTAATGTAAAACAGTTTTAATTCTTTACTTTTGTAAAATGAGTTGTTACATAAATTTGTAATATAGACAGGACTGTTTTCTTTCTTTATTAAATAATTGGCTTTGATTTTTTGTAAATTTTGGAGGGTTTAGGGCACGATATCAAAGTGCGGAGCAGGAAAACCTTAGCAGGAAGTCCAACCTATTCTCAAAGCGGAACTCGAAAAAGAAATCGGCCTTTTGCCGGAATCTATTTTAGAAGACCTTAAGGCAATGATAAGTATAATTTTGGGATTGACAGGGTCTCATGAAGAATAATTGTAAGTAAAACGGTATCTATTTTAAATTAAAATTGAAAAGTGATTTTTTTCATTGACGTCCCTCTCATTTCCTACTTAGCCCTATCCAACTCATCTTCTATTTCCTGCCAAAACGTAGCCGCAAATTTAATTGCAAGAGTTGGATTCATATTGGCCAATTCCTCCAATAAGTCTCTATGATAAACAAAGCCATCAGGATATTTTTCTAGCAAGTTTTCTTTGACTTTATACGGAATAGGATAGTCGAACTCTTTTATTTTAAAAATACCATTAGGTAAATCTGATTTGCCAAATTTAATATCAATCATATTTTATCTCATCATAAAAGTCAGCAATAGTTTTTATCTTTTTAATTTCTATATTGTGCAGTTCTTTGGCTTAGCCCTCCTCTATAATTTCAATTTCTTCCGGTGTTAAGCCATAAAGCTTATAAACCATCTGGTCAATTTGTTTTTCGTAGTCGTTAACTTTGGCTTGTTTAGCTGAGTTAGTGAGATAGTCATCTGACTTAGTAATAACAATAAGTTTATCAACAACAAATTTTTGACAAAATAAATAAACCTCTTTTTATCAAATTTATTCTGCAGGGTTTCACGGACTATTTTGTGTGCTTCTTCTCTGTTCATATCAATTTGCTAAAAAATTCATAATCAGTTTTATCATTATATCCTTCTGCTTTGGTGCACTTTCAGCAATAAGCAAAGCAAGAGCCACCAGGGCATTATCATTAATTTTTCGTTCCCCGTTTTTCTTGAATAGATATTTGTTTCGGGCAAGAAAAACTATGAAAAGAAACGAACCTATGCGCTTGTTGCCATCAGCAAAGGGGTGGTCTTTTATAATGAAATACAAAAGATGAGCAGCTTTTTCTTCTATGCTTGGATAAAGCTCCTCTCCACCGAAAGTCTGGCTTATATTACCCAGAATACTTTTTAGCCCCTCACCTCTTTCAATCCCAAAAAGATCACTTGCTTCTTTTTTAGTTATCAGATTTTTCTTCAATTCGTTAATGGCCTGGACTGCGTCGTCATATTCGAAAACAAACAGACT
>MGDB01000118.1:8386-8795 GCA_001790645.1 Candidatus Schekmanbacteria bacterium GWA2_38_11 | reverse complement strand
AAGAAGCAGCCATGAATTGGCATAATCAGTTATAACATGCAGAAGCCCCGCAGTCTTGCTGCTACTTAACTGCTTTGTTTCTATGGTTTTTTTGATTAAGGAGACTGCCTCCTCAAATTCGGTGAGCTGTTTTTCTTTTAATTCTTTGATGCGTTTTTGATTTAAAGTATATCCTTTAACAATATAATCTTTTAAAATCTTTGTTGCCCAAATGCGGAATTGAGTGCCTCGGATTGAATTCACACGATAACCAACAGAAATAATCATATCTAAATTATAATACTCAATTTGCCTTTCTATTTGCCTACCTCCCTCATCTTGAACTGTTGCAAAAAATGCAACAGTTGAATCACGCTTTAACTCCCCAGTCTTTGTAATGTTGTTTATATGCCTTGAAATAACAGATTTA
>MGDB01000118.1:5853-8361 GCA_001790645.1 Candidatus Schekmanbacteria bacterium GWA2_38_11 | reverse complement strand
TTTATTCATGAGTTTATTCCTCAATCAAATACTCAGACAATATAACTTCCCTCTTGCCAATGCCTTGCGCCGTATATTCAGCAAAATGACTTTCAAGAAGTTTTTCAGGTATATTTGTTTGAAGTACCGCCAGTATCCTCAAAGGATTAATCCCGCTTTTAAGTTCATTGGCAAGAGACTTAATAGTTTTTAATATTTTATGATAGTATATTTATACAGTCGCTATGATGGTTATAGAATTATTGTGATTGTGGAGGGCAGTATATGGGATATTTGGTTTTCAGTCAATTAAAAGAGAGGGGACTTCTTTGTCATTATATTTTTTGCAGAAATACCATACTCAATACATGCAAAGATATCCTCCCTCTTTAATTAAGGATATTCTCCAATTCAAAGTTCACATAACCCAGCCAAAGAAAAACATGAATGCAGCTCCGGAGATTGGAACTGTGAGGTTATCATTTAACTTCGTTGGCAGGCTTTCAACAACGGCGCAGAAAAATGAAGTTAAAAAGGAAGTAATAATTATCCGGCTTGTATCAGCTAAGGGCATAAAAGAAAACTTCGTTGGCAAATCATCAAAACTCTGCCACCAGGGAAGTGCGGATAAATCGCTGAGCCAGAAAATGACTGCTGCTGAGCCGGCCCAGGCAAAAAGCACGAAACTCAAAAAACCTGTATAGCTTTTTTGCCTGTTCCAGAAAAGAGTCTTTTTCCCGTAATGCATTCCAAATAGAGTAGAGGCTCCGTCGCCAAATGCCAGGATTGCCCAGGCTGAAGCAGCAATATATACGGGGAAAATAAGGAGCAATAAAATTATGGAAATGGTGTAATATACTGCACCAAGGGGATACCCTCTTTCGATGTCCCCGGTTCTGAAAGCAAAATTGCTAAACCTTGGCAGGATTAAGAGGATAAAAATCAAAGCAAAAAAAACCATTCCTATAAAACACCATATGGGAAGATATTTTAGCAGAAATGGTAAAAAACCCATCAGCATATGAAAAGTCTGCCTTTTAGTCTCAACATCAATTTCCATATTTTATAGCGGGTAAAACTAATAAAATTATTTTATTTAGTTCAGCTTACTTTTTTCATCTTAGCAACAAAAAAGGCATCCGGAGAAGAGTTATCCACAATGTTAGGAAGACTCTGGAAATATCCTTCTTTTGTTATAAATTTTTTAGCCTCTTGTGGAATTTCATCCGTTATTTTTTTTAAAATAAAATTTTTGTGATTAGATAGAAAAGATTCGATTACTTCCTGGTTCTCTTCTAATTCAATTGAGCAGGTGCTGTAAACCAATACACCATCAGGTTTGACACAGTAACAGGCATTATTCAGGATCTCTTTTTGTAACTTTTTAAGATCCACTATATCATTATAACTCCTTGCCCATTTTATTTCAGGATTTCTCCGCAAAATCCCTGTACCTGAGCAAGGGGCATCTACCAAGACTTTATCGAAATTCATCTTGATTAAAGACCCGCATTCCCTTCCATCTCCACAGGTGATTTTTACTGCAGAAAACCCCATCCTGCTGCAGTTTTCTTTTATCATTAAGAGTCTTCTGAAGTTATTATCAATGGCAATAATCAGACCCTTATTACCAATTATCTGTGCTATATGAGTGGTCTTGCCGCCGGGAGCAGAGCAGAGGTCTAAAATATTTTCTCCGGGCTCTGGCTTTAAAATTCTGGACACAAGCATCGAACCTTCATCCTGGATATAAAAATAACCTTTTTTAAAAAGTGGATTTTGAGTAATTCCCTGCAGGCTCGGCACTATTAAACCATCCTCACAATATTTTGAAAACTCACACTCAATTTTTTGTTCTTTAAATAATTCTGCAAGCTGAGAGCGGGTGATTTTAATTGTGTTAACTCTTATAGCATTTGGCGGGATTTCATTATTAAATTTACAAAGTCTTTTAACCCCTTTAAGCCCAAATCTTGACATCCACCTTTCAAACATCCATTTAGGATGGGAATAGAGGTTTGATAAAGCATCAATATCCTCTTCATGAGAACTTGCTTTATCTAATTCATCTCTTCTTCTTAAAAACTCCCTCAAAATACCGTTTATGAAATCTGCTGCACTCCTCTTCCTGAAATAATAAGCAAGTTTCGCGCCTTCATCTACCACTGCTCTTGGAGGAATTTTATTTAAAAAAAGAAGCTGGTAAACTGAAATTCTAAGAATTATTAAAACCTCTTTGTCTATTGAAGAGATCTTTTTATTAGAAAACTTACTGATTTTGAAATCAAGGAGCCCTCTCCACCTCATCACACCATAAACAATGTCTGTTGCAAGAGCTAAATCGTTTTTCTGCATTTTATGGTCCTCTATATACTGGTTAAGAGATTCCTTTAAAAACTTAATCTCTCCCTTTTCAAATTTGAGTAAAACTTTGAAAGCTGCCTTTCTTGCCTGAGAAATCCTTATACTCATCTGTTCCCTTTTTAATCACAGAAAAAGAAATTCTTCCAATTCCCTGATATTCCTCTC
>MGDB01000118.1:0-5836 GCA_001790645.1 Candidatus Schekmanbacteria bacterium GWA2_38_11 | reverse complement strand
CATGGAGTTCATTTATCATTTGAACTTTGAATTTTATTTATTTGGAATTTGAGCTTTGTCATTTGACATTAGCTCATCGAATAAGTATATTTTTTTAAAAAGTTTTGTTTTATAAAAGATACTACAGAAGTAAAGGAATGGTATGCAATGTATTCTTTTGGAGTAAGCTCGCAAAAAGAAAAGCTCCTGATTTCACGGATGCAGGAATTGGGTATTTCTGAGAAGGATATTATAGAAAAATTTATCCGCTCCGGAGGTAAAGGGGGACAGAATGTAAACAAGACATCAACCTGCGTCTATCTCAAGCATATCCCGACAGGAATAGAAGTAAAAGTCCAAAAAGAAAGGACTCAGGCTTTAAACAGATTTTTGGCAAGACGTCTGCTTGTTCAAAAGATTGAGGAAATGTTTTTAAAAGAAAAAAGCGAGCTGCGCCAGAAGATAGAAAAAATTAGAAGACAAAAGAGAAAGAGGTCAAAAAGGGCTAAAGAAAAAATTTTAAGTGATAAAAAACACCAGTCCATAAAAAAAGAACTCCGCACAGTTAAAGATTATAATTCTGAAAAAAGTTAATATGAAAAAAATTTTCTGCCAAATCGCAAAGAGCAGGGAGGAAATCCTTGAATGCTATAAAATAAGATACGAAATATTTGTTTGTGAACAGAAGCTTTTCAGCGAATCTGACAAAGACAAGAACGATAAGGATTCTGTACATATTTTAGCTAAAAGGAACGGAGAAGCAGTAGGAACTGTCCGGATATTCATGAAAAAAAATAATATATGGTTCGGAGGCAGGCTTGCTGTCTTAAAAAAAGCCAGAAGAGGAGATGCGTCAAAACTTCTTGTCAAAAAAGCAGTTGAAATTGCAAAAATTAAAAAAGCCAAGAGGTTTTTAGCCTGGATTCAGGTAGCAAATGTTAATTTCTTCCTGAGACTTGGGTGGAAAAAAATTGGAAATAAAAAAGACTATCTGGGAAAACCTCATCAATTAATGGAAACCAATCTTTCCTAAAGAAATTTCCTAAAAAAGCCTACTCTTTTAAGAAACACTTATAGCTATATTTTAACCAATCTTTTAATCTGAATGCTATAAACTAACAGTAGGTTTGCGAAAGACATAGTTTTTCGCAAACCTCTTAGAGACCTAATAATTTATCAACTGCTGTTGACAGCTCATTTAAGTCAACAGGTTTATGCAAATAATCAAAAGCTCCCCAATCCAGCGCCCTGACATAAGAATCCATTGCGCCATAGGCAGTCAAAACTATTACCTTGGAGGTCTTATTTTTCTCTTTTAATTTCTTTAAAAACTCAAGACCGTCCATAACTGGCATTTTTATATCTGTAATCACAAGTGAAAAATCTCTTTTTTCAGTCTCTCTAAAAGCCTCAAGCCCGTTGGAAACTGCTATGACATCAAAAGATCTCTTGCTAAAATATTTTACCAGTAGATCTCTGTAATTGTCATCGTCTTCAACAACAAGGACTGAAAAGTTCTCTTTCATAAGAATAGGTAATAAAGGATTCGAGAGGCCCAGAGGTCAAATGATAAAAAGCTAAAAGCTTAAAATGCAAAGCTAAAAACTAAAGTTTAAATTATAATTTTACACTTTTCGCTTTAAGCTCCCTCGGCCCCTTGTTCTTAAGATAGCTTCCCTACAAATTCTTCGATTCTGTCTATTCCTTTTTTTATGTTATCCATTGAGGTGGCATAGGAAAGCCTTATATAAGCATCATCTCCAAATGCCACTCCAGGTACGATTGCTACCTTTACCTCTAAAAGCAGTTCTGCGAGATCTGAAGAAGAGTTAATTACTTTGTCTTTTAATTTCTTGCCGTATAGTTTAGAAAAGTTTGGGAAAACGTAGAATGCCCCTTGAGGATTATAACAGGAAACTCCTTTTATGCTGTTCAGTCTTTTCACAATATATTTTCTTCTCTCATCAAAGGCTTTTACCATCATATCAACAGTTGACTGGTCTCCCCTTAATGCTTCGACACTGGCCTTCTGAGAAATTGAGGTAGGGTTTGATGTACTCTGGCTTTGTAGATTCACAATAGCAGAAATAACATTCTTGTCCCCCACTACATATCCTATCCTCCATCCTGTCATGGAATAAGTCTTTGAGACACCGTTTACTACGAGGGTAATTTCTTTAATTTTATCTGAAAGGGATGCCATGCTGACATGCTTAAACCCATCATAGACCATTCTTTCATAGATTTCATCAGAAATTATAGTTAAGTTATTTTTTAATGCAATTTCACCTATTTCCTCTAAATGTTTCGCATCGTATGCTCCACCAGTCGGGTTTGAGGGGCTGTTTATTATTATTGCCCGAGTCCTTGAAGTAATAGCTTTTTTAAAATCCTCGCCTGTTATCCTGAAGCCATTTTCTTCCTTAGTCGGAACAAAGACAGGAGTCCCGCCTGCCAGTACCACCTGGTCAGGGTAAGATACCCAGTAAGGGGCAGGGATTATAACCTCATCTCCTTCTTCAAACAAAACCTGGGCTATATTATAAAGGACATCTTTTGCCCCGCAACAGATTACAACCTGGTTTCTCTCATACTTCAGATTATTCTCTTTACGAAATTTTTCTATTATAGCATCCTTAAGTTCATCTATGCCGCTTGATGGTGTATATTTTGTAAACCCGCTCTTTATAGCTTTTATTGCTGCCTCTTTAATATTGTCAGGAGTATCAAAATCAGGTTCTCCTGCCCCAAATCCGACTACATCTATCCCCTCTGCCTTCATCCTATTTGCCTTGGCTGTAATAGCTAAAGTTGGAGAAGGCTTAATGCTTTGTGCTCTCTTCGTAAGTTTCATCTCCCCACTCCTTAAAAATAAAAAATAATAATCTTAATTTGAAATTGATATTAAGAAAATTGGTTTTCATAGTCAATCAATTTTTGAGAGATTTCTAAAAAAATCTGCTTTTTTTCAGAAATCTACTATTAACTTATATCCTCAAGATAAAAAAATGATCTATCAATTAATTTAAAATTGATGTTGAATTTATATCTCTGTGCTGGTACATTTTCAAAAACTTTAACTTGCCTTGATAAAAACTTTTAATCACAATGAGGAAATATTAGAACTCTTGTAAAAAATTTTATCATGGAGATTTACCAACATGGAAAAGCTTTATGGATGGACAGGAAAAATATTAAAAATGGATTTAACAACCGGGGAAAAAGAGCTTCTGCCAACCCGGGAGATTGCTGAAAAGTTTATTGGAGGAAGAGGATTTACAGCCAAATTTTACTGGGACCAGGTAAAGCCTGGGACCGACGCTTTAAGCCCTGAAAGCCCTCTCATAATTATGACCGGTCCCCTTGCAGGAACTCCGGCAATTGCAGGCTCACGGTGGTTTATTTCAGGAAAATCTCCTCTCCTTTATCCTGACCAGTACGGACTTGGAAGTGTAGGAGGTAGTTTTGGTGTAAAGCTAAAGTCTGCAGGGTTTGATGGAATAATTATAACTGGCAGGGCATCAAAGCCTTCATACATTTATATAAACGATGACAGGGTAGAAGTAAAAGATGCAAATGATCTCTGGGGGATTGAGACCTATGAGACTATAAGAAAGATCCGTACAGGGCTTGGGGAAAAAGTCCAGGTAGCATGTATTGGGCCTGCAGGTGAGAACAAGGTGCGCCTTGCAATTGCGATGAGTGACAATGGTGCCTGCGGCGGGAGTGGTTTTGGTGCAGTAATGGGTTCTAAAAACCTTAAGGCCATTGCTGTAAACGGTTCAGGCAGAGTTGACATTGCTAAGTCTGAAGAACTAAGAAAAGTCAACCAGGAAATTCATTCACTCATCAAAGGAAAAATTCTGATGGACCCCTCTCTTGAAGGGATTGAGTTAATGAAAAGGTCTCCCTGCCACGGGTGTCCGGGAGGATGTCCAAGGGGGCTTTATAAGCACACCTCAGGCGTTGAGGAAGTTCTTAAAAACTGCCAGTCTGTCTATTTCTATAATAACCTGGACAAAAAGTATCATGGAGGAACATCATCAGAAAACCCGTTCCTTGCCACTTCCCTCTGCAACCGCTACGGCATCTGCACACAGGAGATGGGAAATATACTTCGCTGGTTTGTCAAATGCATTGACAATAATCTCTTTACAGAAGATGAAACCGGTCTGCCCCTCTCAAAGATAGGGAGCCTCGAATTCATTGAAGCGCTCATCCAAAAAATGACTACCCGCAAGGGATTCGGCGACATCCTTGCCCAGGGAACTGTCCGGGCAGCCCACGCTGCAGGCAAAGGGTCTGAGAAATTTTTAAAAGGGACTGTAAACAGCAGCGGGTTTAATTCCCATGCCTATAACCCAAGGTACTTTATCACCAATGCCCCATTCTACGCAACTGAGTCAACAAGCACTATGAACCAGCTCCACGAGGTCTGCTTCCCCCTTATGAAGTGGGCAATGTGGTATGCAACTGACGGTGCTATGTCTCCTATCAGCACTGAAGTAATGCAGAAGATAGCTAAAAAATTCTGGAAGAATGAGAAGGCGGTTGACTTCTCAAACTACGATGGAAAAGGCGAGGTAGCATTCATTGTCCAGAACCGCGAATATGCCAAAGAAAACCTGGTAGCCTGTGATTTCCTGTATCCCATTACAACTCCGGACGGGAAAGAAGACCATGTCGGCGACCCCACACTTGAGGGCCGTATTTTCGCAGCAGTAACAGGGTTGGACATTGACGAAGTTGGCTACTACGTTACAGGTGAGCGTATATTTAACCTCCAGCGCGCTATTCAGGGAAGAGAAGGTCGTATTGGAAGGAAGGACGATAAGCTCGATGAATTCAACTTCACTGAAGGGATAGAAGTGGAAGAAGGGTTCTTTGGAATGTTTAACCCTGAGTTCATGCTCCCCGGTCCCGGAGGCGAACTCATCTCGCGAAAAGGCGCAGTTGTTGAACGTGATAAATTTGAGAAGATGATGGATGAGTATTACGCTGTGAGAGGCTGGGATGTAAAAACAGGACTTCAGAAAAAGGAAAAACTCGAATCCCTTTCGCTTTCTGAGATAATCCCAGAGATGGAGAGACTGAAACTGTTAGCCAAGTAGAAAAACCACAAGCAAATTACCACATGCTTCCGCGCGTGGCATTCATTTATTAAAATGTAGGGCACATTCCCCGAATGTGCCTAAAATAATTATTTCATTCGGTTCGTTCAGGGAACGAATCCTACATCTGTTACTCTCAAAGAAAGGGTTGAGAAATGAACGAACATAATAAAAAGAGTCAGTCAAAAGTTCTGCGCGGGATCGTCATCACTCTTATGAGTCTCGCTGTTGTTATTACTCTCCTCAGTGCAGCCGGAACAATATGCGTTGCCTTTGGTGCAGAGAAGTTTGAGAAAATGGTTTCCCTTGTTCCTTATAAGCCACTCTACCAGGCATTTGTTGTTATAGGGATTGGCACAGGAATATGGGGTATTGCGGTTATAAGGTCGATTTTTCGCGGCGGGCCTAAAGTGTACCGCAATGCACTCCTTGTCCTCATAATAGGTGCGGTTTCAGCAGGAATCCAGATGGCAGTCTCCCAAATCGTGCGCGGCAATTCTGCCCCGATAAATGTGCGGTTCTATATAACCATTTTTACGCTCGCAGTCTTCCTGCTTCTTCGCATGCCGCCTGCACGCAACATGGTTGACTTCACAAAGCCCGGCAAGGGCGGAAGTTCAGCGAAAGCTTCTGCCGGTACAGCATTCTTTGTATGCGGCATAATCACGCTCACAACGCACTTCTGGACAGGCACCACTCACATAACCTCAAGCGGCTACAACTGGATAAATGGTTTCAAAGTACCC
>MGDB01000117.1:23023-23365 GCA_001790645.1 Candidatus Schekmanbacteria bacterium GWA2_38_11 | reverse complement strand
AGAGGGGATATAAAATTCATCAGGGTATCTGACTTCTACAGCATAATTGGTGAGGTTTCCAACATCCAAATCTTTAAATTCCGAATCCAGTTCAGAGCAAAGTTTTAAAAGATGTTCTAAATCATGAGTTTTACCAAAATCAATTTTATTTAAAACAAGATAGGCTTTAAACAATTTTTCTACCAATTGTTGTGCATGAAAACAAACAGGGCCTGTGGAAATCTCTTTTTTAGGAAAAGTCAGTTCATGCTTGGCTATATTAAAATCTTCAATTGCTTTTATAAGCCATCTCTTCACTTCTTCTGTCATAGGTATACGCCTTCCTTTAAAGCTTCTCTTGCA
>MGDB01000117.1:22567-22999 GCA_001790645.1 Candidatus Schekmanbacteria bacterium GWA2_38_11 | reverse complement strand
GTTTCAATTTCACTTTTTGATTTTATAATTACATCTATTGGGAAGTCTGATAAATGAGTTCTGATTTTCTTGGAGATTTTTATTTTTTCATGAACCGTAAATGTTTTATCTGTAATTATTAAAAAGTCATAATCGCTATATTTGGCTGCTTTTTCTCTTGCCCTTGAACCAAAGAGAATTATGCTATTAACTTTTATGCCAATTTCATCAAGAGTTTTTATAATACCTCTTTTTATTTTTTCTTTTTCGCTTTTTTTAAAAGCAGGTGTTTTCATTTTATCACCACCATATTAAATGTTTAATTAGTTTATAATTCTGATTTAAGACCTATTTTTTAATTATCTAATCTACCCGTTAGGGTGTCAAGCTTTTTGCTGAAAATTCCTACCAGGTAACAATCAGATGGTTCTTAGCACCTTCAAAAGCTCTTTA
>MGDB01000117.1:9044-22531 GCA_001790645.1 Candidatus Schekmanbacteria bacterium GWA2_38_11 | reverse complement strand
CTATAACCCTTTGCTCTCTGCCTCCATAGTAGCCTCACCAGATTCTGAGGCAGAATGTTCTTCCTTCTTTGTTTCTCTCTCCTCGCCGTATTCTTTTTCCCAGGCATCTTCAGCAATCTCTGCGTACCTTCTTGCGTATTCATCCAGAGCAGGGGCTAATTTTGTGAGCGTAGCTTCTCCTCCCTGCTGGGTAGGCCTTGCGCAGGCATGTGAAACTACTTCTCTCAGGACATTGGGCCTGTCAATAATCATGCACGGGCGCAGCTTGTTTTTCATCCCACGCTGCCTTGCCCTTAATTCATTGAAGAAGGGAGATTTCCATACCTCACAGAGGGATTTCCCCTTTATATTATCAACTGAAAATTGTGAGAACACGCAGGGTTCAACATCTCCTCTGTTATTTATGTGAAGATAAACCCTTCCTGAAATACATCCACCAACAGATGTCCCATCATTCCAGAAATCTGCCAGCACTATAGGCTTAGTCTTTCTCATTTCAATTATTATTTTTCTCCTGTAGTTTCTTTGCTCAGGAGTTGGCATGAGGTCTACGTCCGGATTTCTTCCTATAGGCATGTAGTTAAAATACCACCCTAAAAAACATCCCTTATCTACGAAGAAATCTACAAACTCGTCACTAACAATAAGCTCATTATTCTGTCTGGTTGCAGTTACTGAAAAACCATAAGCCGCACCTCTTTCCCGCAACTCCTCCATGACACTGATAATTGTCTTAAAAGTGCCTTTTCCTCTTCTCTCGTCAGTTTCCTTTTCGAATCCTTCAACGCTTATACAAGGGAGCACATTTCCCAACTCGGCAATATTCTTAGTAAGTTTTTTCTTTGCAATCATGGTGCTGTTGGTGAAAACCTGAAAGAATACATCATTGTGTTTCTCAAAAATTTTTAAAATATCATCACGGATAAATGGTTCCCCGCCTGAAATTACAACAAAATATATTCCATATTCCTTGCCTTCAGTAATTACCCTGTCAATTGTTTCAAAATCCAGGTCGTCATTTTTATTGTAGTTGGCAGAATAACAACCATAGCAGGTCAGGTTGCATCGCATTGTTGGACTTATAACATAAAGAAGAGGCGGCCCGAGGCCTTCTCTTGCAATAAAGTCATTCCTTTTTTCACCGCTTAAAAGCGAGTAATTCGCAAAAAGGTTCACTGCCATCCTGTTTCTGCATACCTCACTGGCTTTTGCAAAATACCTCTTGGCTTGCAGGATTATGCTGTTTACAAAATCTATCCCATCAGGATATTTAATGTAATTTATCTGAGGTTTTAAGAGAGAGAGAATCAAGTTATCAGGAAGATGCGGGGCTATTGTTGCTATCCATTTCATTGCCTGCCTTACGGCAACAGCCTTGAGAGGCTTATAATTTGACATGACCAAAAACCTCCTTTCAAAAGATAGAATTGTTTACGAGTCTTTTAAAATTTATGAGAAGTTTAAGTCACTCAATAAATAATTATTTTAGAAAGTTATTATTATTTTCTTAAAAAAACTCCTTCATGTATTCTGCCATATAATTCTTTGTTTTGTTGTTATAATAGTAAGAGATAAAGTTTTGTCAAGTGGAGGATTTTCTTTTCATGATGAAAAATAAAATACGGGTAAGGGAGTCAGTTGATATCATTGGAAATGAGGTAATTCCAGGAAAGAGTTCTCCGGTCGAAAACAAGGTGATTAATCTTTCCTGTAGTGGCATCCCCGGCTTTCCCTGTTAACTTTTGCCGCCTGGAGAACTACAATCGCTGCCTGGATGCCGTTGCGAAGCCCTATGAGTTCATCTGAAAGCATTGAGTTGCGGTAAAACTCCTCGATCTCAGATTGAAGTTCAGACAATATCTTTTCAGCTCTTGCAAGTCTTTTTGCTGTACGGACAAGCCCAACATAATTCCACATGGTCTGCTTGATTGTTAACCAGTCCTGGAGGATTAGCGCCGGGTCTACTTCTTCAACTTCGTATCTCCATGAAGCAATTTTTGGGAAATGAATTTCATCTTTTTCAATCTCGCATGTAATTCTCTGTCCGGCCAATGTACCCCAGACCAGACCTTCAAGCAGTGAACTGGAAGCAAGTCTGTTTGCTCCATGGATGCCAGAGCATGTTACTTCTCCGGCAGCCCACAATCTCTTTATGGATGTCCTTCCTTCTAAATCAACAACAATGCCTCCGCATGAATAGTGGGCAGCAGGGACTACAGGGATTGGCTGCTTTGTTATATCAATCTTGTATTCAAGACATTTTCTGTAAATATTAGGGAATCTTTTTTTAATCCAGTCTCCCTTCTTATGTGATATGTCTAAAAATACGCACTCACTTCCATCCTGAAGCATTTCCTCATGAATTCCTCTTGCTACTATATCTCTTGGAGCCAGGGTTCCGAGCCGGTGATATTTTTCCATAAAAGATTCCCCCTTTTTATTTATAAGCTTAGCTCCTTCGCCCCGTAGAGACTCAGAGATTAAGAACCTGTCAGCTTCTGGATGATAGAGGGAGGTAGGATGAAACTGGATGTATTCCATGTTGAGTATCCTTGCTCCTGCTCTATTAGCCATGGCAATCCCGTCTCCCCTTGCCCCTTTTGGATTTGTCGTATGGAGAAACAGCCTGCCGAGACCTCCGGTTGCAAGGGTGGTTTCCTTTGCCATTATTGGAAATACCTTATTATTTATCTGGTCAAAAACATAGGCCCCTGCACAGGTAGGTTCCTTATAGATATCCAGGGAATTGAGGGAATGGTGTGACAATGTCAAAAGGTCAATTGCTGTGAGGGTTGCTTTTATAGTAATGTTTTTATAATTTTTCAAACCTTTGAGAAAAGCTAATTCTATGGCTTTCCCGGTCAGATCCTCTGCATGGATTATTCTTGGGACAGAGTGGGCCCCTTCATCAGTTATATGAAGTTCGTCCTTTAATGTTTTATCAAAGTTTACATCCAGCTCCTTCATCAAAATATCTTCTATAAACTTTGGGCCTTTTTCAGAAAGGTTTCTTGTTGCATCACCTTTGCAAAGGTCTGCGCCTGCTCTCATAAGGTCTTTTATCAGTAATTCCGGCGAATCATTTTCCCCTTTGTAAATTATCCCGCCCTGAGCATGGTAGGTATTGCTCTCCTCAGGTTCCTTAGCATTGGTTATCATTAAAACGGAAAGACCATTTTTTGCTGCAGCCATAGCTACACTACAGCCTGCAATTCCACATCCTATAACCAGTACATCAGTTTCCATAGTTTCCATATTTTCCTCGTTTATAAATTAAAGTCGTTTGCCGTATGAATATCGAGCCTGGAAAGGCTCTCTCACAGTTGCCTGCCTGACGGCAGGCAGGTGGGAAACCCCTTCTGGGGTTGATTCTCATGTACTAAGACTATTGTACTTCCTCTTTTGAAAAAGGGGGATTTTTCTTTTCAAATCCCCCCAGCCCCCCTTTTCTAAAGGTGGGATTTACCCTTTACATTTTTGCTTTGTCATTTGGCATTAATCCACAACTCTTCTAATTTCTCACATATCCAATTACTAACAAGTCCTCCCCAATTTTTTTAATCTCTTTTATATCAATTTTACCTGCATCCTGAAGTTTGGTAATTCCTTCACCACCTATTGTTCCTTTGGCATTTCTTCCACCTATTAATATCGGGGCATAGAAGTAAAACACCTTGTCCACGATCCCCTCGTTTATTGCTGAAGCATTTAGCTCTGCTCCTCCTTCAAGCAGTATGCTTCTCAGTCCTTTCCTGCAGAGTTCTTTCATTAATTCCTTTAAATCAACCTTTCCTCCTCTGCTCCTGGTTTGGATTATCTCTGCACCCATTTTTCTTAACTTGCGAAGCTTCCTCTCGTTCCCATTGGATGCTGTTGTTGCTATTATAATTTCTGAATCTGGTTTAGAAGAAAATAATTCTGCTCTTAGTGGAATTTTTAACTGGCTGTCAACTATTATTTTTGCCGGAGGGTTCACTTCCCTCTTTTTAATCCTTAAATTTAATCTCGGGTCGTCCCTTAATATTGTTCCGATTCCAACCATTATTCCATCTGAGGCTGATCTGAGTTCCTGAACAAATTTTCTTGATTCTTTTGATGTGAGCCATTTGGATTGCCCGCTCCTTGTAGCGATCTTCCCATCTAAGCTCATGGCAGATTTCATTATCACAAATGGTGTCCCTGTTTTAATAGATTTTATAAATGCTTCATTAAGCTCTTCAGCTTCCTTTTCCATGACACCAACTTCAACTTCTATGCCGTGAATTTTTAATTTTCTTATTCCCTTCCCGTTTACAAGCGGGTTTGGGTCTTTCATTCCAATCACCACTTTACTTATTCTTGCTCTTATAATTTCATCGCAGCACGGCGGAGTTTTGCCATAATGAACGCAGGGTTCCAAATTAACAAAGAGAGTGGCTCCCTTTGCCTTGCCCCTGGAATCTTTAATAGCAACAACCTCTGCATGAAGGGATCCTGCTTTGCGGTGATAGCCTTTACCAACAATTTTGCCGTTCCTGACTAATACAGCTCCGACCATAGGATTGGGGCTTGTTGCGCCTTTCCCTTTAGAAGCTAATTCAAGAACAAGTTTCATAAACTTGTTATATTGGCTCTCTTTAAGCAAATTTTATTCCTAAACAGGCTGTTGAAAAAGACAGAACGCACCCTAAAGGGTGCGGCTACATTGTTAATTATCAATGTAATATTATCCGGTAGCCGCAGGCTTTAGCCTGCGAAAAAGAGTTTTTCCACACCTCTCTAAAGATTATTTTGCTTCTACAGCAAAGATTTTTAAAAGTCAAATTTACATCAAGATTACTCACACAAGAGATTAAAATATTTATTATAAATCTCTCTGACCCTTTCTGTATAGTTTTCATAGTCTCTTAAAAGCTGTGCCCCGGGGGACAGCTTTTCAAGTTCCTTATACCCCATTCTCTTGGCAAGCTTTACAATCTTTTCAGGAGACTTGAAGAGGATATTTAATGGCCTGTCCTGTACAATTCTCAGGCGATTCTCAACCATCCGCAGGAATTTATAAGAATTTATAATATCCAAATAGTCACTTTTTTCTAAATGCCCGCATTCCTCAAGTTCTTTTAAAGCTGAAATGGTATTTGGATTTCTTAATTTTTCTTCATCCTTTCCATACTTTAACTGCAAGGCCTGGGTTACAAACTCAATATCAACAATCCCTCCCTCGCCGAATTTCAGGTGAAAGATAGATTCATCTTCGTGTGCAAGCTCTGTTTCCATCCTTTTACGCATCCTGTCTATTTCCGATGCCATCTCTTTCGTAAAGTCTTTTTCATAAACAGTCTTATATGCTATTGTTAGAAATTCTTCATCAAGAGAGTTGTCTCCTGCTATAAACCTGGTTTTTATAAGTGCTTGTCTTTCCCAGAGCTGTAAATGGGTTTCAAAATAATTTTCATAGGCTTTTATGGATTGTGCTAAATAGCCGCTTGACCCGCTTGGTCTGAGCCTTGCGTCAACCTTAAAGACCATTCCATCCTCTCTGACCTCATTCATAGCCTGTAGGATTTTAATGGCAAGTTTTGAGAAAAACTCCTGGTTAGTTACTTTTTTCTGAGAAATTTTGCCGGTTTCTGTATCGCCCTCATCAGAATAGACAAATATGACATCCAGATCAGAGCTGTAGTTAAGCTCCGTGCCGCCAAGCTTTCCTAAACCGAAAATTGCAAATCCGCTTTCTTTCCTTACCCCATCGCTGATTATTTGAGGGATTCCGAATTCCTCTTTAAGCTCTTCAATTGACATTTCATATGCGCCTTTTAAGCACACCTCTGCAAGAATGGATATCTCCTTTGTTATATCATCAAAGCTCATACCCAGAATAATGTCCCTGAGTCCTATTCTTAAGATTTCCTCTGTCCGGTATTTTCTAAGGAGATCTGATTTTTCCTCAAACCTGCTTTTTCCCCGCAGCAGGTCCAAAAGTTCTTTTTCACTTTCCTCTCTTGATTTTCTTTTTTCAAGGAATTCCGGATGCTGGGTAATATCAATATATTCAGGATGGCGTATTAAAATATTTGAGATAAACTCGCTTGTGCCAAATAAATTAAGAAGAATTTCTCTTGCACCTGAGCTCTCAGCAAGGAGTGAGACCATAGTTGTTCTTGCAGGAGAGGTTGAGATAAATTTTTCCAGATTGTTCAGGGCCATATCAGGATCAGGAGTTTTTGTTATTTCCTTAAAAAGAACTGGAGCTACTTCTCTTAAGAGGTCTTTGCTTTTTCCTGAAAAGTGGGAAAAGGGTTTACCGTCTCTGAGAAGTTTTAAATTTTTGTAAGCTATATCCGGCTCTGAAAAGCCCATAAAAGCTAAGATATTTATTGAGTCCTCCTCTGATAGGAGACCCTCCCAGAGAACCGAGAAATTATCCTCTTTTTGTGTTTTCTCCTCTCCTTCCTTTGACTCATAGAAAAGCTTGTCAAATATCTTCCTTACCCCTTTTGTAAAAAAGCTATAGTCACTTAAAAACTTTTCCTTTTCATTGATAGAATAGCCAACCCTGCGGGCAAGCTTTTTAATCTTTTTTTCTTCAGCAGGCATCGAATGGTCCTGCCGCCCTTCAAGGAGCTGTATTCTGTGCTCTACAGTCCTCAGAAATGAATAACCTTGTACAAGGATTATGTAATCTTCAAAAGAGATATATCCGTTATCATTGAGCTTCCTCAGAGCTTTTAAGGTATTTACTTCTCTTATCTTTTCATTTCTGCCACCGTAGATAAGCTGAAGGGTTTGCGTGAAAAACTCGATTTCCCTTATTCCGCCGTAACCAAGCTTAACGTTATTATATGTTCCCCCATTTGCAGCTACACTCAGGTTTATTTTTTCCTTCATTTCCTTGATTTCTTCAATTGCCTGGAAATCGAGATGTTTTCTGTAGATAAATGGTTTAATGGTTTCAAGGAAGCATCCACCAAGCTCCTTATCACCTGCAACAGGTTTTGCTTTTATCAGCATCTGACGCTCCCAGGTTTGGCCCCAGGACTCATAGTAAATTTCCATACTTCTGAGGGAATTTGCCATATCTCCGCTTCTGCCTTCGGGCCTGAGCCTGAGATCAAGCCTGAAGACATTGCCTTCCTCGGTCTGGCTTCCAATGAATTTATTTATCAGATCTGCTAATTTGGTGTAGTATTCGTGAAGGGTAATAATATTCTTTTTCTTTCCGTCTGTTTCAATTCCTGAAGTTTCACCATCATCAGAGGAATAAATATAAATAAGGTCAATATCAGAGCAGTAGTTAAGCTCCCATCCGCCTAACTTTCCGAGTCCTATGATAGAGAATTTACTCTCTTTTTCCTGCTTATCCTTTACCCGGTAAAGAGGCGCACCATAAGTTGCCATCAGAGTCTTTTCTCCAACCCTATATGCTGTCTCAAGGCAGGCAGATGCCAGGCAGGAAAGTTCTTCAGTTACCTCTGCGAGGGTAGCGATTCCTAAAATGTCTCTTGCAGCTATTCTAAGAAATTCTCTGTTTTTGTAAAGCCGCAACCTCTCAGTTACTTTTTCAGGTGATAACTCTGCCTCCTTATCTCCATTTTCATGATAAATTTCTGATATCATTCTGTCACTGTTTTTACATTCTCTCAGAGCTTCTTCATTTAAGACCTTTAATAGGTAATCCGGGTTTTTTATTATAATATTACTCAGGAAAAAGCTTGTTCCAAGAATCTTTGTAATAGACGGAAAAAGCTTCATATCCTGAAAGAGATAAGAAATGATTTCCCTTTTTTTCCCAATAACAGCAAAGAGCCGTTCAAAATTATTTAACCCCATGTCCGGGTCAGGAGAAGAAATAACTGACTTGAGAAGCAGGGTAAATTCTTCTTCTGAAAGGGGGAAGAAACTCAGGAAACTCAGGATTGACTGGATATTTCTTCTTGCCTTTTTTATGTCTTCAAAAGCATCTTTTCCTGCTATTCTCTCTATTTCTTCTTCACTGATAATTTCTGTTTCTCTAATAGGCATAATCGATTTCTTGACAATGTCCGGTACCTTTGGTAACTACAATTAAGCTGTTCTTTATAAACTATAGTGGGTAGATGGGTCAATGTCAAATGGCAAAGCTCAAAATTCAAAACAAGCTCCGGTTATCAGAACAGCTAATATAGTTATTTAGGTTTTGACATTTAAAATTACAATTAAACGTCTATGCTTGAATTAATGATCGTATCTAATTTTTCTGCTGCTCACCAGTTGAGAGATTATGGTGGAAAGTGCGAAGCGCTTCATGGCCATAACTGGAAGGTTGAGGTCTTTGTAAAATCCCCCACCACAGACAAAAGTGGTATGGTAATAGATTTTATAGAAATAAAAAGGGTCACTAACCAGGTGCTTACAGAATTAGACCACAAAGAGCTTAATAAGACCTCTCCCTTTGATGAGAAAAACCCCACTGCTGAAAATATTGCTTTCTGGATTTTTGGCAAGCTGAGTGAAAGATTAAACTCTGGCAATGTTAAAGTAAGCAGGGTAAGGGTCTGGGAAACAGATACCTCCTGTGCAACATATTCAGAGGAATAATTAATAGAAGAGCCATGAAAATCTGTGAAATATTTTATAGCATTCAGGGGGAATCCACATTCTCAGGGTTTCCATGCATTTTTGTAAGGACTTCAGGCTGTAACCTTAGGTGCACTTACTGTGATACAAAATTTGCCTACGAAGAAGGCTCTGAGATGACAGTTAATGAAATCATAGAAAGGATAAAACAATATAACTGCCGAATGCTTGAGATTACCGGCGGCGAACCTCTGCTCCAGGAAGATGTATATAAGCTTATTGAAAGGGCTTTAAAAAAAAAATACAAGGTTTTGCTTGAGACTAACGGGAGTTTAAGGATAAATAAACTTCCGGTCCAGGTCATTAAGATACTTGATGTTAAATGCCCTGGAAGCGGCCAATCTGATTTAATGGATTTTGAGAACCTCAGTTACCTGAATAAAGAAGACCAGATAAAGTTTGTTCTTTCTGATAGAGCTGACTATGACTGGGCAAAGGAAATAATGTTGGCTGATAATTTAATTAACAGAGTAAATGTTTTATTATCTCCTGTCTTTGGGAGCCTTGAGTTAAAAAAATTGGCTGAATGGATATTGGCGGACAACCTCGATGTCAGGTTCCAGATCCAGCTCCATAAAATAATCTGGGATCCCTGCATGAGAGGGGTATGAAATAAAATGTAGATATCATAAAGAAGATGGGAAGATAGGAAGTTAAGAAGATTGGGAGCGTCTGAAATAAAGAAAATTTGCGGGACAAGGATGTTCCGCCTACCTGCCTGCCGGCAGGCAGGTCGATAGACGGGGTTTTCTAATCCTGCAAAAGGATTTAATATGGGGAAAAAGGCTGTTATCCTTTTAAGCGGTGGTCTTGACTCCACAACCCTCATGGCTATAGCCAAACAAGAGGGATACGAACTTTATGCACTTACATTCCGTTATGGACAGAGACATGAGAATGAGATTATTTGCGCAAAAAAAGTAGCGTCTGTTTTTAATGCAAAGGAACATCTAATCTTTGATATTGACCTTGCAAAAATTGGAGGTTCCTCTCTTACAACCAATGCACCTGTTCCAAAGGAAAGAGGGATAAATGAAATATCAGCTTCAATACCATCAACCTACGTCCCTGCAAGGAATACTATCTTTCTCAGCATTGCCCTTGCTTGGGCAGAAACAATCGGAAGCCGTGCTGTTTTTATTGGAGTGAACTCCATTGACTGGAGCGGATACCCTGATTGCAGGCCTGAGTATATCAGGGCATTTCAAAACATGGCGGATCTGGCAACAAAAACCGGGGTTGAGGATAAAGAGAAGATAAAAATTTTTACCCCATTAATAAATATGGCTAAGGGAGAAATCATCAGAAAAGGAATTTCTCTCGGAGTAGATTATTCTCTTACTCACAGCTGCTATGACCCTCTGAAAGGAGAAGGGAATGGGAGCTGGGTAAAACCCTGCGGGGTTTGTGATAGCTGCTTACTTAGAAAAAAAGGGTTTGCTGAAGCAGGGGTCATAGATCCATTATCTTGATAGATTGAATATATTAAACTTTAATGTAAATATGAATGCGGGTAAGAGAGGCTTTAGCCTCCCGATTGTGTGCGATAATTAAGGGCGACTAAAGTCGCCCCTACCCCGCGTTTGGGAATTTTTTGAAAAAGCGAGGAAACCTTATGGGAAAAAAAGTCAAAGAAGAACTTTCTTCCTTTTTTAATACCTTGGTTGAAAAATTTAAAAGGAGAACTTCAGCACCGGAAAATCTGGAACCTGAACTATCAAAATTTATTTCCTTTAAAAAAGAATATCCTTTTTTCTTAAAAAAGAAGTTCTTTAAAGGTGATAAAGAAACACAGTCCCAGGTTTTAACTCTCATATCTGCTATTAATGATAAGTCTCTCTGTTTTCTACTCAGAGAAATGATTGAGGATAAGTTCCTTGATATTGAAATCAAGGTGCAGGCTGCGAATATCATGAGCTTTATTGACAAAAACCTGCCGGAAGCTCTACTCCTCAGTTTAAGGAGAGCAGCAAGTTTTAAAGAGATTTTTTGTTCCAAGAAAGGGGTTCTGCCGGAAGATGAAGCCCAAACCCTTGCAGAAAATTTCTTCGAACTTAACAGGGATATCTGGCCTGGAATCCTGAATCAGATTGTTAGCGAGATGCAAGAATATTCATTACCCTTTGTCTCAAGGCTTATTTTAAAAGATCCAGCCCTTGATATTTTAATAGTAGATATCCTTGCAAAGGTCATACATCAAAAATCAGTAGAGCTTATTAAAGAAATCCATGATAAATCAGGAAGAGAAAATGCAAACCTTAATAACGCAATAAAAAAGTCTTTCTTTCTTTTAAAACAAAGGGGTTTAGGAACAGAAGGGATATCTTTGAAGGAAAAAGTTGAAACACCTGTTTTCAGGCCGCAGCCTCTAAAGGGAGAGGGATACGTAAGCTCTCTTGATCCGGAGGGTAACCAGCTTGTAATCTTCACTCACCCTACTCCTCCAAAAGGGCTCATTTTGTTTCAGACAGTAATAAACTATGATGAAGGGATTATGGATTTCAGAGGGCTTGAATTTACAAAAAAGAGTTTCAGAAGTTATATTGCTGAACAGCTTTCAAATAAAGAGTTTCCTCTTGTTGAAGCTGATTCCCAATATTGTAAATTTCTCTTGCGGGAGGCCTCTGACAGGATGCAGGTTTTAAAAAAATCGCCTCCTCAGGAATATGTTGATTTGCAGAAGTTTTTTGATGAAAAGAAGGTCTCTTTTGAAGAATCATTGATTTACCAAATTATCAAGAGAGATGAGATAAGAGAGAAAGAACTGTCAGAGAGCCAGGTGAAAAAGCTTTTAGACCTGCCTGAGCTTAAAGGAGTTTGCATTAAATCTGAAAGGCTTGAAAAATACCTTAATCAGCTCAATGAGATTGAAACGAGCAAAATTATCCTGAATAAGTACCAGAAAGAAGAGAGGGTTACGGAGCTTCTTGAAGAAGCTGCAAAAGAGATATTCGATAAAGGTTTAATAAGAATAATCAGAAGGAAACTTGAAGAGATTTCCTATGTTCTTTATAAACTTGGGAATGAAGAGGAATCAAAGCTCTCTTTAACTGAAGCAATGTTTATAGAAAAAGATTTAGAGGCTCAGGGGAAAAATCTCTTTTTGATAGAGCTTATGAAAAGATCTGTTTTAAGGCTTAAGAAGATTAAGGAAGAGAGGGAAAAAGAAGAACCTTCGCTAATTTATAAGCTCTAATTTTCTTCTTTATCCTCATCTCCTTCGATCTCTTTTTTAGGCTCAGTTTTTACTTCTTTGATAGACTTTTTAAAATTTTTTATGCCTCTCCCAAGTCCTTCTCCGATTTCCGGCAGTTTTTTTGCACCGAAAATCAAAAAAGCTATCAGAAGTATAACTATAAGCTCAGGCATTCCAAGGCCAAACATTTGTCCTCCTTTAAAGAGTAGATTTTTAAACCTAATCTCTTTATTAAGTTATAAATAATTTAGATATTTCTTAGACAATTGTCAACGCCTATCTTAGAGATTTCTGAAAAGTTTAAAAATACACCCCTCTTGATTACAGCGAGTGAATCTCCCTGCGCCAAGAGCGCAGGGCGTCTAAGCGGTATTCTGAATAAAAACTGTTTTGCCAATTCATCCCTGTGCCAAGAGCACAGGGAATTCTTGGCTTTCATTAAATTTTAGTGTCAATGGTATTTTAAAAAATATGATTACAGAGATTTGAGAAAGATTACACAGATTAAGGGTTTTTTGCAGAAACACTTGTGGTTCTTAGCTTATGGCTGATAGCTATTTTTTGGAGAGAACAGGCTGGATTTCCGCTTTCGCGGGAATGACGTCGCAATCTCTTATTTAGCTATTAGCCTTTATAAGATTGCTTCACTTTGCTCCTCACAATGACCAATAAGATTGATGGGATTGTTGACAGGGGTTTTTGAAGAGTAGTAATATAAAGTTATGCTCAAATATCTTATTCGAAGACTATACCTTCTTATCCCTGTTGTCCTCGGAGTAAGTACCCTTGTATTTTTAATTATCCATCTTATTCCAGGAGACCCTGTGATTTTAATGCTTGGCGAGTCTGCCCTTCCTGCAAATATCGAAAGCCTGCGGAATGAGCTTGGTCTTAATCAGCCTATTTATGTTCAATACGGGGAATTCATTTTAAATACATTCCGGGGAAATTTTGGAAGGTCAATCACTACAAACAAGCCCGTTATAGATGTAATAAGCGGAAGGTTCCCTGCAACAATGCAACTTGCCTTAGGGGCAATAATAGTCATGCTCCTGATTTCTCTCCCTCTTGGGATTCTATCTGCCTATAAGAAAGATACAGTCATAGATAACGGCTCAAGGATATTTGCGCTCCTTGGAATATCAATCCCCAATTTCTGGCTCGGGCCGCTCTTGATAATTCTTTTTTCTGTTAAACTCGGTCTTCTTCCTGTTTCAGGCAAAGGAGGGATAGAAAGCATGATTTTACCCTCTATCACTCTTGGTTTAGGTATGGCAGCAATAATTACAAGAATGGTAAGAGGAAGCCTCCTTGAGGTAATAAATGAAAACTACATAATAACAGCAAGGGCAAAGGGGTTGCGGGAAAGCAATGTAATTATCAGGCATGCTTTAAAAAATGCCTTTTTGCCGGTTGTAACAATTGTCGGGCTTCAGTTTGGTTCACTTCTTTCAGGAGCAATAATAACTGAATCTGTTTTTGACTGGCCCGGCATCGGCACTCTCACTATCGAAGCTATAAACAGGCGTGATTATCCAATGGTCCAGGGGTGCATATTCGTAATTTCCATGTGCTACGTTATTGTAAATTTAGCAACAGATTTAATCTACGGGTTTTTAGACCCAAGGATCCGCTATGAATAAAGCAAGGTATAAGAAAATCTTTAAGAATAAACTTACTGTCATAGGGTTTATCA
>MGDB01000117.1:7673-8954 GCA_001790645.1 Candidatus Schekmanbacteria bacterium GWA2_38_11 | reverse complement strand
CTCCGGAGAAAGGACACATCATGGGGTTTGATGACCTTGGCAGGGATATTCTAAGCAGAGTAATCTACGGGTCAAGGATTTCTCTCAAGGTAGGAATCTTTACAGTAACTATCTCCACAATCTTTGGAATTTTCATAGGCTCTATTGCCGGATATTTTGGCGGCAGGGTTGATGAAACTATAATGAGGGTAATAGATATCCTGCTCGCCTTTCCTGGTATTCTTCTTGCCATTGCCATAATTTCAATTTTAGGTCCCGGGTTAAATAATGTTATAATAGCGCTGTGCCTTGTAGGATGGGTCACATATGCAAGGCTTGTAAGGGGACAGATTTTATCAATAAAGGAGAATGAATATGTCTTAGCTGTCAAAGCCCTGGGAGCCTCTACACCAAGGATTTTGGTATTTCATATTATCCCGAATATTATTTCCCCAGTCATGATTCAGGCGACACTCGGGATTGCAGGTGCCATTGTCGGGGAGGCATCTCTGAGTTTTCTTGGCCTTGGCACACAGGCTCCAACACCAAGCTGGGGAAGCATGCTAAATGATGGGAGGCGTTTTATACTAAATGCGCCGCACATGACTACTTTCCCTGGCATTGCCATAATGCTTGTGGTAATGGGATTTAACTTTTTAGGAGACGGCCTTAGGGATATTCTGGATCCGAAGATGAAAATGTAGGGTTCGAGGATTCAAGGATTCGAGGGTTAGAAGGTTAGAAGAAAAAATCAAATCCTCCCTTGCCCTCCTTTTCCCTGCCTGCCGGTAGGCAAGTAAAGGAGGGAATTCCCTAAGTCCTCCTTTGGAAAAGGGGGATTGAGGGGGATTAACAAACGCTTGAATCCTTGACCCCTGGACTCCTTGAACCCTTTTGAGGGATTTAATTATGGATTTACAAAAACAAATCGGACAAATGCTTTTTGTAGGCTTTCAGGGAAAATCAATCACTCCTGAGCTTAAGGAGCTGATAGAAAAATATCATATTGGCGGCATTATATTCTTCTCAAGAAACATAGAAGATGTTTTCCAGTTAAGTGATCTAATTTATGAGGCTCAGACACTTGCCCTCGGACAAAAAGATGGAATTCCACTACTTATTGGTATTGACCAGGAAGGAGGCAGAGTTGCAAGATTAAAGCAGCCTCTCACAGTCTTTCCACCAGCATCTATTCTTGGTAGGACAAGGTCAGCCGAGCTTGCCTACAAACAGGGAATGGTACAGGCTATTGAGCTAAAGGCGCTTGGCTTTAACATCAATTTTTCCCCTGTACTTGATATT
>MGDB01000117.1:7432-7614 GCA_001790645.1 Candidatus Schekmanbacteria bacterium GWA2_38_11 | reverse complement strand
TGTCTCAATGATGGGATGCTCTGTAATAAGAGGGCTCCAGCAGAATGGCGTCATAGCATGCGGCAAGCATTTCCCGGGCCATGGTGATGCGAGTGTCGATTCCCACCTTGAGCTTCCCGTATTAAATCACGATATAAAAAGGCTGATATCTTTAGAACTCAGGCCATTTAAGGCTGCAATAA
>MGDB01000117.1:6076-7251 GCA_001790645.1 Candidatus Schekmanbacteria bacterium GWA2_38_11 | reverse complement strand
AATTTCAAAAACCTCAATCACAGAAGCAAATAAAAGGATTTTTAACCTGAAAAAAAGATACATTGGAAGGCTTAAAAAACCTGATAAGGGGAAGTTATTAAAAATCTTGGGAAATGAAGAGCATAAAAAAGTTGCTTTCGAGATAGTGGGATATTAAAAATCAAAATTCAAAAATAAAAATTATGGAATTGTATTTTATTTTTAATTTGTATTTTTGATATTTGATCTTTGATCTTTACAGGTATGACTGAAAAGGATATAAAGAAAAGGATAGAAGAGCTAAGGGATAAGATAAATTACCATAACTACCGCTATTATGTCCTTGATGACCCCGAAATCTCTGATGCTGAATACGATGCTTTATTTAAAGAACTGCTAAATTTTGAAGCTAAGTACGCCGGGTTTTTAACTCCTGATTCCCCAACACAAAGAGTTGGTGCCTCTCCCCTTAAAGAATTTCCACAGTTTACCCACTCATCTCCTATGCTAAGCCTGGAAGATGCCTTTGATGAAGCTGAAACTATTGAGTTTGATGAAAGAATTAAAAGAATGCTAAAGACCGACCAGTACATAGAGTACGTCGCGGAGCCCAAGATTGACGGCCTTGCAGTAAATCTTCTCTATGAAAACGGCATCTTTATAGCAGGTGCAACAAGAGGAGATGGATACACCGGGGAAGATGTAACAACCAATCTAAAAACAATCAAGACTATACCCCTCAGGATGTTAAGGGGGAAAACGGATTTCCCATCAAGGATTGAAGTGCGGGGAGAAGTTTACCTGGGGTTAAAGGACTTCCATAAACTTAATGAGATGAGAGGGAGGAAGGGTGAAAGCTTATTTGCAAACCCCCGTAATGCTGCAGCAGGCTCTTTAAGACAGCTTGATTCAAAGATTACAGCAGAGAGGCCTCTCAGCTCATTTTTCTACGGCATCGGAGAAATAATGGGAATAAAGTTTAAAACCCATTGGGAAATCTTGGAAACGTTAAAATCCTGGGGCTTTAGAGTAAATCCAGAAGTAAAGAGATGTAATTCTATAAAAGATGTAATCAAGCACTATAACGGAATCAAAGAGCGCAGAAACAAACTGGATTATGAAATAGACGGAATAGTGATCAAAGTCAACCATCTTGAACTCCATGAAAAATTAGGAGTAAGGACAAGAAACCCAAG
>MGDB01000117.1:2769-6061 GCA_001790645.1 Candidatus Schekmanbacteria bacterium GWA2_38_11 | reverse complement strand
TAAATTCGAGCCTCAGGAAGCTACAACAGTTATAGAGGAAATCAGAGTCCAGGTAGGAAGAACAGGCACATTAACGCCTGTTGCAATCCTCAAGCCAGTAAGGGTTGGAGGAGTTGAAGTAAGCAGAGCAACTCTTCATAACATGGATGAGGTAGAAAGAAAGGATGTAAGAGAAGGTGACACAGTCATAGTGAGAAGGGCAGGAGATGTAATCCCTGAGGTAGTCAAGCCTGTCATTGAAAAGCGCACCGGCAGGGAAAAAATATTTAAGATGCCCGGCAAATGCCCTGTATGCAATTCCCTTGTTATAAAAGACGGAGCCCTTCACCGCTGTACAGGGATTTCCTGTCCAGCACAGCTAAAGGAGTTAATCAGGCATTTTGCTTCAAGAACGGCAATGGATATTGAGGGCCTTGGTGATAAGCTTGTGGACAAGCTTGTTGAAGAAGGGCTTGTTAAAGACTTAGGTGATATTTACTCTTTAAAAAAAGAGGACATTGCAACTCTTGAAAGAATGGCCGAAAAGTCAGCCCAGAATATCATTGATGCAATTGAGAAAAGTAAAAGAATCAGCTTTGAGCGGTTTCTTTATGCCTTGGGTATAAGGCATGCGGGAGAATACATAGCAAAACTGCTTGCAAAGAATTTCAAAAATATCGAAAGCCTCAAGAAAGCCTCTGAGGAAGACCTAATGAAGATTGAAGGCATAGGGCCTGAGGTTGCAGCAAGTACAGCAGGTTTTTTTAAGCAGAAGGGAAATATTTTGGTAGTAGAAAAGATTTTAGCTAAAGGTGTTAAAATCGAAGAGCTCAGGACAAAACCCGGGAAGGTTAAAGAGGAAATCTCCGGTAAGGTTTTTGTCTTTACCGGAACTTTGGAGAGCATGGCAAGGAGCGAAGCAGAAAAAAAGGTTGAAGAGCTTGGCGGCAGGGCAACCTCTTCTGTAACAAAAAACACTGACTATGTAGTTATTGGCAAAGACCCCGGCTCAAAAGCTGACAAGGCAAAGGAGCTTGGTGTTAAAATTATCTCTGAAGAAAAGTTTTTAAAATTAATTAGTTAAGTCTAAAAAGTATTCTTTTCTCTACAAACTCCCAAATAAAAATCCATTCCTATTCATATTAGAAATAATTTATTTCTTATATTAAAGTCATATATAATAATTAATATTTTCAATTACTTATATTTATATTGATTCAATTACCAATTTAATCTTGACAATATTAATAATATTATTTAAAAACAAAAAAGAAGTTGAAACTTTAATTCTTATTGCATGTAGTAATTAAACTGAAGAATCGAGCTAACTTTGTAAAGGAAATATATGGACCAAGTGCAGAAAATCGCTGAAGAGGAAAATAAATACTCCTTTCTGGAAAAGCTGCCTACTGAAAAAATGCTGGAATGGGCATTCAGAAATTATGGCAATAGATGCGCAATTGGCACGAGCCTTCAAAATACAGGAATTGTAATTATTGACATTGCCTCAAAGGTTGCAAAGGAATTCAGGGTTTTTTTTGTTGATACCCTGAAGCATTTCAAAGAAACCTATGACCTGCTCGATGAGGTTGAAAAGCGCTACAACATTAAAATTGAGCGGTTCTGCCCTGACCCTAAAGAGTTAGAGCAATTGAACAAAGAGATTGGACAATTCCCTCACTACTCTAATATCGGACGACATGAATGCTGCAGGGTCAGAAAGGTAAACCCCAATGAGAGAGCGCTTGCAACCCTTGATTTATGGATAAGCGGATTAAGGGGTGACCAGTCTGAATTCAGGAAAGCGAATTCGCGAAAGGTTGAACTTGTAAAGAAAGGCACAAGATTTATAACAAAATTAAACCCCTTGTTTGACTGGTCAGAAGCGGAAGTAAACAAATATATTAAAGAAAATAAACTCCCCTACAATAAGTTATATGATTTTAAATCTCCCTATGGAGAAGTATACAAGGTAATAGGCTGTGCTCCATGCCATATCCCAATTTTCCCGGCAAGGCATAAGAGAGCCGGTAAATTTCCATGGGAATGCAGCGAGAAAGAATGTGGTATTCATTTTGACGGCAGTGGAATTTAGTAAAAATATGATTACACAGATTGGGGAAGGATTACGGAGATTTTAATTTTAAAATTAATCTGTGGAATCTATCTCTAATCGGTGTAATCATAATAATAAACCTTTTCAGAAATCTCTCACTTAATTGTTGACAAGCCAACTCTAAATCAAATAGTTTAAAAATAATGATTCTTTTTGAAAAATTCTAAGCACGAAGCACTAAATCCTAAACAAGCACAAATGCTCAAAATACAAAATTCAAAACATTTCGGACATTTGAATTTAGAATTTTGAATTTGTTTAGAGTTTAGATATTAGGATTTAGAATTTTATTTATCTCAAATAATGCAACAGGCTTATAATTGATGGAAAATAACACCAGACCCCCCTGGAGTATTCTCATAACAAAAATTTACAGACCCTTAATTTTTATCATCATAATTGCTCTCTTCCTTTTAGTGGTTAATTCCCCTGCGCCAGACGGCCTGACCCTTGGAGGGCAGAAGGCAATAGGAGTGTTCCTTGTTTGCCTCATCCTCTGGGTTACAGGATTAATCCCCCTGCAGATAACAAGCCTTCTGGCAATTATCCTCCTCCCCCTTATGGGAATAATTGAAAGCAAGAAGGCATATTCCCTCTTTGGAAATGAAGCAGTTTTTTTTATCCTTGGCGCTTTTATCCTGGCTGCAGCAATGATGACTTCAGGCTTATCAACAAGATTAGCTCTGATTGTTTTAAACCGTTTTGGAAAAACCCCCAATACTTTACTTCTTGGAACATTTCTTTTCCCTGCTTTTTTATCATTCTTTATGTCAGAGCATGCTGTCGCAGCCATGATGTTTCCTATTATCCTCCAGATAGCAAAAAGTCTTGAGCTTTCTCCTATAGAAAGCAACTATGGCAAGGCACTGTTCCTGGCACCAACCTGGGGTGTAATAATCGGTGGAGTTGCAACACTTCTGGGAGGAGCAAGAAATCCCCTTGCCATCGGAATATTGATGGAAACTACAGGTAAAGGCATAGATTTTTTTGAATGGATTATTGCTGTAGTACCAACAGTTTTCGTGATGCTATGCCTCGCTTTCCCTCTGCTTTTGCAATACTGCAAGCCTGAAATAAAGGATATTGAAAACGCCAAGGAGGTTCTTAAGAAAAAAAATGCGGAACTGGGAAAACTCTCCAAAAATGAAAAAGGCGTGGGAATCTTAATGTTAATCACAATATTCTTCTGGATTTTCT
>MGDB01000117.1:322-2726 GCA_001790645.1 Candidatus Schekmanbacteria bacterium GWA2_38_11 | reverse complement strand
TGTAATAGTTTTTGTATTCAGGCTTGTCAGTTGGAAAGATGTGGAAGAATACGTTAACTGGGGTATTATTCTGATGTACGGAGGAGCCATATGCCTCGGGTTTGCCATTGAAAAAAGCGGAGCTGCACACTGGGCTGCTTCAGTGACAATAACTAAGTTTGTGACATCTCCCTTTTTTGTAATAATAATTTTTTCATCCCTTTCCCTGCTTCTAACTGAGGGAATGAGTAACTCAGCAGTAGTTGCAATACTGATGCCTGTTGGAATAAGTATCGCAAAAAGTTTTCATATTGACCCTAAAATAATAACCTTTATAATTGCCGTACCTTCCGGGTTGGCATTTTGTTTACCCATGGGTACACCGGCTAATGCCATTGCTTATTCTTCAGGCTATCTAAGGTTAAGGGATTTAATAATACCGGGAATTCTTTTAGGACTTTTGTCGCTTCTGGTTTTTATCCTGATGGCAAAGTTTTACTGGCCCGTTCTGGGATTAAAGATTTAAACGGAGGATTGAATTGGAAAGAATAATGTTAGTCGTATCAACAATGAGGCACTCACCAAAGGCTGTTGAATATGCCTTTCAGACGGCAAATGAGCGAAAGGCAGAGCTTGTATCGCTTTTTATTCTCGACTCCAATCTCCCGAATTCTGTATTTCAAAGACTTCACGAAATGGACTTAATCGGGGAAAAACCTTCAGAGGAGCTTTCCGAAGCTCTTTACAGGGAATACAGGCAAAGGGGCTATGCAAAGCTCAAAGAAATAGAGAATAAGGCTAAAGAGAATAACATTCCTTGTTCTGTCTACCTTGAACAGGGAGAATTTGCGGAAGAGGTATTTAAAAAGATTGACAAATTAAATATCAGCCTTGTTATTCTTTCAAGGAGCCACAGGTCTAACATTGCAAGGCTGTTTTTTGGCTCTGCCGTTGATAAGATAATAAAACAAGCTAAGTGTGAAGTGAAGATTGTGGATGAGTAGATATCCAGGATTCAGGATTAAGTAGAGATCAAATCCTCCCTTACCCTCCTTTTCTAAAGGAGGGATATAGATTCCCCCTTTGAAAAAGGGGGAGAAAGGGGGATTTAACTCGTCAGTTTTCTTAATCCTTAATCCTATTTCACGTTACCCAACTTCATTATATTCTCTTACCCTGAAATTAACCCCTAACTCATCAGCGATTTTTTTACATTCGACAATATCAATATCCTTTAAACCCACAACAGTTAAAGTAACTGATGGGATACAGGCTTTACATTCCTTTGCAAATTTTTTTACCTCTTCATAGGATTTTACCCCGAATTTTGAACGGCAGATAACGTGGTACTTTTCTTCATTCTCAGCGTTTAAACTTATGGAAATTGAATCTATTAAACCATTAAGTTCAGGGACTATGTTTCTGCCATGGATGAGGTTCCCCTGACCGTTGGTGTTAACCCTAACCTTCCCTCCCCTTCCTTTTATCCATTTTGAAACATTCTTTACAGTATCAAGGCGTAAAAACGGTTCCCCATAACCACAGAAAACTATTTCATCATATTGTGTTGGGTCAATGATGGAATCGATTATCTCCTTCTCAGAGGGTTCATCTTGTAGCTTTAAAAAATGACCCTTGACCACAGGATAATTTTTCCTGGCGCAGAAGATGCATTCATTTGTGCATCTGTTGGTGATATTCAAATAAAGGGAATTCCTGATCTTATAGGCTATCTGGGGCGCGGGAGGAATTTCTATTATTTTGAAAAGGGCAACTGTATTTAAACTTGTAATTCTTGCTACATCCTCATAAGACAATCCCTTCAAATTTGCTATTTCTCTGGCAATAAAAGTAATAAAAGATGGTTCATTTCTTTTACCCCTTTGAGCCTGGGGTGCAAGGTAGGGAGAATCAGTTTCAAGGAGAATCCTTTCAACAGGAATATTTTTTACAACTTCTCTTAAACCCTTTGCATTTTGATATGTAACAGGTCCTCCTATTCCAATATAAAAACCAAAATCAAGAACCTCTTTTGCAAACGCCAGATCCCCTGAAAAGCAATGTACTACGCCTCTTAACCCTGAAGCTTCTTCTTTTAATATTCTTAAAACATCCTGATGAGCCTCCCTGTCATGGACAATTACCGGCAGATTAAGTTTTCTTGCAAGCCTTAACTGGTTTATGAACTCTTTCTGCTGGACCTCGACAGGCGAGTATTTCTTTACGTAATCAAGACCTATTTCACCAACAGCAACTACTTTTCTATTTTTTGAAAGTGTTTCAATTTCCCGGTAAGTATCCTCTGTAACAGAGAAAGCATCATGGGGATGAATCCCTAAAGCTATATAAATCCTTTCATCTACTGATAAATCCAGAACCTCGTAACAGGACTTTATGGTTGAACTGGCTGAGATTATAAACTTAA
>MGDB01000117.1:0-288 GCA_001790645.1 Candidatus Schekmanbacteria bacterium GWA2_38_11 | reverse complement strand
AAGGTCTTTTTCAAACTGTGGCATTTCAAGATGGGCATGGGAGTCAATTATCATTTCACCTTAGCTCCAGGCTCCACTTCTTCTTCAAAGGTGATAATCTTTACCCCTCCTCCATCTGACGCAGCAAGGAGCATCCCCTGAGACTCTATACCTAAAAGCTTGGCAGGTTTCAGGTTAGCAACTATTACAATCCGCTTGCCAATCAGCTTTTCCGGCTCATAGCTGTTAGCAATTCCTGCAAGAACTGTTCTTTTTTCTTTTCCAATATCTACTTCAAGCTTGAGAAGC
>MGDB01000116.1:3854-9752 GCA_001790645.1 Candidatus Schekmanbacteria bacterium GWA2_38_11 | reverse complement strand
TGCAGGACAAACAGTAGCACACATAAAACAGGCAACACATTTTGGGCTTCCATCCGGCCTTTTATTTAATATATGAACCCCTCTGAAGCGCCCGGAATATTCCCTCTTCTCTTCAGGATACTGGATTGTCGGTTTATCGCCGAGGAAAATATTCCTTAACAGGTTTTTAATAGTTATAGCCAAGCCCACCAGTATTGCTGTAACCCTGGGCTTCTCACCTGTAACCTTTTTTTCCGGTATTAGATTTACTCTCTTTTCATCCATATAATCTTCCTAAATTTTCTTATTCCTGTTGTTTTTCCCTTATATCATCATTGAACTGCTCTGCATTTGCCCTGCCGTCATTCCGCATTCCCAATCAAGTTGGGGACAAGCTTGAGAAGCCTGCCCCGTACCTGATACTGGGGGATCCAGTCACCGTTCCTGTCCCCCATAAAAAAGGGTTTGATAAATCAAACCCCTACATCCGGTATGGGTCGGATTTATCCGACCCGTTTAGCACTGGATTCCTGCTGGAGTTTATCCCTGCAAAAGCAGGGGCAGGAATGACAAAATCTGTAAATCTGCTTCCAAGACAACTTCCTAACTTCCCAACACCTTCCCCCCATCCCCGATACTCGTATAAGTCAAACCCTTAAATGAAGGAACCTCTTCTGACAGGGCAGTAAAAACCTCTTCTGCATTTGATGCTTTTACAGGATAGCCCGTTCTCTTCATAAGCTCTGCCACAATTTCCCAGTCTGATATTGAATCTCCCGGAGCGTTGAAAGCCTTATTGATCCTCTGTACCCGCTTTGCATAATTTGTAAATGTCCCGTCCTTTTCAGCAAATACAGAAACAGGCAGGACTAGGTCAAAGGCGTTTAAACCATCATTCTTGTGAGTGGCATGAGTTACAACAAACTCAACCTTAGCCAAAGCTTCCCTAAACTTTTCTTCTCCGCTTTTTTCTGTTACTGTTTTTGGATTCATCAGATATAAAGCCTTTACCTTACCATCCTTTATAATATTTAAGATCCTCTCAGAATCAATTACAGCAGGAATACCAATCTCAAGTGCTCCCATGGTATTCGGGTTTTTATCCACGCGCCGCAGGATTTCATCCTCCCTCCGGGTTGCACTTTTCTCACCCAGAGTTTCTCCCATGAACAGGTTAGATGATTTTATTACCTCTTTAAAATATTTTTTAAACAGAAAAATATCTTCATTTGTCCTCTGCGGAGATGCAATACCCACTATGCTCTCGGGACCGTATTTTTCCTTAATACTCTTTAATTTTTCATGAAGCATTCCAAGGGCTTCGTTCTGACCTATTTCTGAAAGTTCAGTACCACCCCGTGTTTTTCTCAGAGCCTTTTTAAGCCTGTCCGGGGAATTGATTAATTTATATGACATTCTCCCTTCATCACAGAGCCAGCTCTTGTTTACTTCAGGGTTGTTGCGGGAAAAAAACCTGTAAACAATACTTTCCCTGAGACCATCAGCAGTATAACCGCCCATCATCTTATGACTGTGGCACAGGAAAATATTGCATGCTGTGCTGCAGGCAGGGCAGATTGACTTTGTCCTTTGCAAGAACCATACCCTGCATTTAAACCTGAAATCCTTGCTTGTCAAAGCACCCACAGGACAGATCTCAAAGAGGTTTCCTGAATATGGATTGTCTATTGGCTTATCAAAATAAGTGGTAATTTCAACCCTATTGCTTCTCTGTATAAATTGCAGTTCTCTTGTTTTGCTTACCTCTTCGCAGAAACGTATACACCTTGAGCAGAGAACACACCTCTCTGTATCAAGGATAATCTGGTTGCCAAGGTCGATCACCTTTCTTTTTCTTACCTTGTCATTTAAATCTATTCTGCTGTTATGTAAGGCATAGGTCATGTAATAGTCCTGTAAAAAGCATTCTCCTGCCTGGTCGCAGATGGGACAGTCAATCGGGTGGTTTAAAAGCAGAAACTCCATTACACCCCCGGTAGTTTTTTTTACTTTCTCGCTGTTTGTATAGACTACCATGCCCTCAGCAGCAACTGTTGCACAGGAGATTACAAGTTTTGGAGATTTCTCAACCTCTACCTGGCACATCCTGCAGTTTCCCGCCAGGCTTAAATCTTTATGATAGCAGAAATGAGGAATAAAGATCCCAAGCTTCTCAGCAGCCTGGAGAATGGTTTTCCCCTGCTCTACCTCTACTTCCTGCCCATTTATTGTTAGTTTAGGCATGTTTTAACCCGTGAACAATTCAATTAAGATTTAATATTCCTCAATGTAGGGCAAGGCTTTAGCCTTGCTTTGAGAAGCAACCCTAAAGGGTTGCCCTACTGAATTAAATCCAAAATTTAAATGTCTAAAATGTTTTAAATCTCCATCATCTGAATTTCAACTTTTGGCATTTAACATTACCCTAAATTACATTTCCCTTGTTTTATATGATATTCAAATTCATCCCTGTATTTTTTAACAAAGCTGTCAACAGGCATTGCAGCAGCGTCTCCGAGCGGGCAGACTGTCTTGCCCAAAATGTTATCACAAATCTCAAGCAGAAGGTCAGGGTCTGATTCCTTTCCTTTGCCTGTAAGAATATTGCGGATTATCCTTGCCATCCATGGAGTTCCTTCCCTGCACGGAGTACACTGGCCGCAAGACTCGTGGGCATAGAAATCAGCAAGAACAGAAATAGCCTTCACCATGCAGTCTGTTTCATCAAAAACAATTATTGCACCTGAACCGAGCATGGAGCCTGCCTTTGCAATAGACTCATAGTCAAGGACTACTCCTTCAATCTCAGAAGCCTTAAGTACCGGCGTAGAGGAACCGCCGGGAATTACTGCCTTAAGTTTTTTCCCGTCCTTAATCCCGCCTGCATATTCCTCAATAAATTTCCCCATTGGATACCCAAGGTCAACCTCATACACACCGGGCTTATTAACCTTGCCTGAAATGCTAAAAAGTTTTGTCCCCTTGCTTTTTTCAGTCCCGATTTTCGCATAAGCTTCGCCACCGTTAAGCACTATCCACGGAACCGCTGCAATTGTTTCAACGTTATTTATTATTGTGGGAGATTTGAATGCACCAACAACTGCAGGAAACGGAGGCTTTAACCTTGGATAGCCTCTTTTTCCCTCAAGGGATTCAAGAAGCGATGTTTCCTCTCCGCATATATACGCACCCGCTCCTCTGTGGACTGTAATCTCAAGGTCGTACCCGCTGCCAAGGATATTCTTTCCCGCATATCCCGCTTTCATGGCTTCTTTAATAGCCTCTTCCAGACGGTTTGCAGACAGAACAAACTCTCCCCTGACATATATAAAAGCCTGCTTTGCGTTAATAGCATAGCTTGAAATTATTGTCCCCTCAATAAAGAGATGAGGATCCTTTTCCATAAGGTATCTGTCCTTAAATGTCCCTGGCTCACCCTCATCAGCATTGCAAACTAAATAGACAGGTTTTACACTGCCCTTGGGTAGAAAACTCCATTTAAGCCCTGTCGGAAAACCTGCTCCTCCCCTTCCCCGCAAGCCTGATTTTTTAACTTCTTCCACAAGCTCTGCCGGAGCCATCTTCAACGCCTTTTTAAGCGCAGTGTAACCATCGTCTTTAATATAGGTCTCTATCCTGTACTGCTCAGGAACATCCGTATATTTTAAAAGTATCTTTTCCATAATACCTATTCCCGTAGGGCAAGGCTTTAGCCTTGTGAAGCAACCCTAAAGGGTTGCCCTACACTCCTACCTGTCAATCTCTCCTGCAATTATGTTTAAACTCCCTAAGATTGCTATCGCGTCTGAGATCATCCCTCCCTTAATTAGTTGAGGGAATGTCTGGTACAGAGGAAAGCATGGAGGTCTCACCTTTATCCTGTAAGGATTTTTGCTCCCGTCGCTTATTATATAAAAACCAAGCTCCCCATTGGCAGCTTCAGTATATGAATAAATCTCACCCGGCTCAGGAAGTATTCCATGCATAATTAATTTAAAATGATTCATCAGAGCTTCAATATTTGTATAAGTCTCATCCTTGGGCGGAAGTAAAACCCTTTTGTCATCACTCTGAAAAGGGCCGTCGGGCATGTTGTCAAGAGCCTGCCTTATTATCTTCATGCTCTGACGAATCTCCTCCATCCTTACAAGATACCTGTCATAAGTATCTCCGTTTGTTCCTGTGGGAATTTCAAATTCAAATTTATCATAGTCATAGTAAGGATGGGCTTTCCTCACATCATATGGAACACCTGCTGCCCTGAGGCAGGGGCCTGTAAAGCCACAGTTAATTGCATCTTCTTTTGAGATGGCGCCGACACCCCTTGTCCTATTCTGGAAAATTACATTCTTTGTATTGAGAGTATCTACGTCATTTAAAAACCTTGGCAGCTCATCGAGTATTTTATTTGCCATGCTTTGAAAATTTGCAGGAATATCATCTGCAAGTCCCCCAATCCTCACATAGTTTGTAGTAAGCCTTGACCCACAGCATGCTTCAATCAGGCTGTAGACTTCTTCCCTGGGTCTGAAGAAATACCAGAAATTAGTTAGTGCCCCGAGGTCAACAAGATTTGCTCCGATGCATACCTGGTGGTCAATTATTCTGGAAAATTCACTCAATACCACTCTGATGTACTGAGCCCTCTTCGGGACTTCAATGCCCATTAGCTTCTCAACAGCCATTGCATATCCAACATTATTCATAAATGCCGAGCAGTAGTTCAGGCGGTCAGTATACGGAATTACACCGTGGTAGGTATGGGTCTCAGCCATTTTCTCAAAACATCTGTGGAGATACCCGATCTCTGACTCAGCATCAACAATTGTCTCACCTTCAAGCATAACCTGTACTCTGAAAACCCCATGCATTGTCGGATGTGAAGGCCCGATATTCAATATTGTCCTCTCTCCCTCAAGCTCCTTAAATTCCTCTTTGAGATACTCCCTTACAGTTGTGCATTTATGCCGCTTGTCCGGTGGATAGTCCTTTCTTAAAGGATGCCCCTGAAAATTATCGTGTGTCAGGAGCCGTGTAAGGTTTGGATGTCCTCTGAATTTTATCCCGAACATCTCATAGGCTTCTCTCTCAAACCAGTTGGCAGTTTTCCATAGAGGTGTTATTGAATCTGCTACCGGGTCATTCTCCGGCAATGGTACTTTTAATCTGAGCCTTTGCTTTTTATCTATAGAATATAAATGATAGACAGCTTCAAAACGCTCCTCTCTTTTCCCAAGGTAGTCAACCCCGCACAGGTCAAGAAGTAAATCGTAGTCAAGCTCAGGATTGTCCTTAAGGGTTTCACATACCGGAATAAGAGAATCCCGCGAGATTGTGATGGAGAGATTGCCGTTATTATCTTCAATCTTTTTTAATGAATCAGGAAACTTTTCCTTCAGGACCTTGACAGTAACTTTATCATCTAACATCTTTCACTGATTCCTTATCAATCTTTTTCTGAATCATCATTATGCCGTTTATCAAATTCTCAGGTGTGGGCGGACATCCTGCTACATAAACATCTACTGGAATTATCTCATCGATCCCCTGCACAACATGGTAAGCTCTGTAAAAACCGCCTGACGCAGCGCATGCACCCATAGCTATGACCCACTTAGGCTCAGGCATCTGGTCGTAGATTTTCTTAAGTACAGGCGCAATTTTATCATTTACAGTTCCCGCTACTATTAAAAGGTCTGCCTGCCTTGGAGAAAACCGCACAACTTCTGCCCCGAAGCGGGCGAGGTCATAGTGTGATGAGACCACTGACATAAACTCGATCCCGCAGCATGCAGTCGCGAAGGGAAAAGGCCACAGAGAGCCCTTCCTTGCCCAGTTCACAAGCAGGTCAAGCTTCGTTGTTAACCACTGGCCAGGAATTGCAGTTTCGATACCCATAATGGGCGCTTTAATAGATTA
>MGDB01000116.1:2180-3778 GCA_001790645.1 Candidatus Schekmanbacteria bacterium GWA2_38_11 | reverse complement strand
AAGAACAGGCAGTATGATAGTTAAAATTATAGTCAATTAAATAACTTCTAATATTACTTACTGACTTATGAGAGTAGAAGAATATATTACAGTATCCACGGCTAAGGCCCAGCTTCTTAAGATATTACGAAATGTTGAAAAGCGGGGAGATAAAGTAGTAATAACAAGAAATGGAGTCCCAAGAGCAGTATTAATAAATTTCGAAGATTACGAAGGATTACTCGAAACTCTTGATATCTTAAGTGATGAAGAGACAATGAAGGGGATTAAGGCTGGAATGGCTGATGTTAAAGCTGGCAGAGTTATAAAAATTGCCAAAGCCTTTGAAGAAGAGTGAAAAAATACAAAATCACCCTTTCCTTTACAGCTAACAAAATTTTAAAACATCTCCATCCTGATATAAAAAAAATTCTTCGTGCAACACTCAATGATCTTTCAACAAATCCCTATTCTGGAAAACCATTAAAAGAAGAACTTGAAGGCTATTGGTCTCTTCCTGTCTCAAAATACAGGGTTATTTACCAGATCGAAAAGTCAAGTATCATTGTAATTTATATTGGATTGCGAAAATACGTTTATGCAAAATTCTTAGAGTTACTCAAAGCAATCAAACTTTGAGAAAGTATTTTACCACTGTTACAAAACCATTGGAAAACAATTTCTTTTTACCAAGTGTCGGGTTTTTGGACACTTTTTTATCTTGTATTTTCAAATAGTTAATCTTTTAGCCCTAAAAAGTGTCTAAAATTTGAACATTTTTAATGAAAACAATCCCCCCTTGCCATCCTTTAGCAAAGTGGGATGGGGTGATTTAAAAGATTTTTTTAAAATTATCTCTTGCATATTCAATGAGCTGGGTATATAGGGAAAAAAGCACACCAAAATTGGCATAAAAATTGCTTGTATTTAGCATTGGTAACTATCTTAATCCGCCCAAAGTGTATATTTACAGTAAAAGTAAATAACTAATGGCTTAAGGTTTTGTTTGCTTAAGTCATTTAGCTCATAATAATTATTTCCATCTTGGCTTTTGCATTTAAACTTTTTCCTCAAGAGGGTTGTCATGCTAAAACTTAAATCTCTTTGTATCTTTATTGCTACCATAATAATCTTATTAATACCCCTGGCTTCTTATTCCAATAACAAATCCACTCCAGACAAAACTGCTATCATAGCAAAGACAGCAAAACTCCAGATGCCTTTCATAGAAAATAAAGGGCAGATAAAAAACAAAGAGGTCAGGTTTTACGCAAACACCTTTGCCGGGAATGTTTTTGTAACGGAAAAGGGGGAAGTGGTGTATGCGTTGAGGGGAGCAAAGGGCATGGAGCATGGGGCAAAAGGTAGCAAGAAGACCCTTGACTCAAGACGCAAGACCCAAGACCAAGGACATGAGACCAAAGACCAGAAAATTGAAACCAGAAGTATTGCTCTTAAGGAATCCCTTATTGGTTCTAATATTGGAAAACCTGAAGGTTTAGACAAAGCCTCTACCAAAGTTAACTATTTTGTTGGCAATGATAAGAGTAGCTGGAAGAAAGACATACCTTCCTATAATGAGGTAAGCCTCGGTGAAGTCTATAAAGGAATAGAACTTA
>MGDB01000116.1:1698-1960 GCA_001790645.1 Candidatus Schekmanbacteria bacterium GWA2_38_11 | reverse complement strand
ACCCTATGCCTATCAGGAAATAGATGGGAAGAGAGTGGAAGTGGGGTGTGAGTTTAAAGTTGAAAGTTCAAAGCTCAAAGTTAAAAATTCAGAACTCAAAACTCCAGACTCCTCACTTGTTACTCGTCACCCGTCACTACTTTCCTACGGCTTTACCGTCGCTTCCTATAACAAGAACTACCCCCTTACCATCGACCCCCTCTTAGCATCAACCTTTGTTGGTGGAAATGGTGGGTCTGATTTCGGAGCTGCCATATCTCTG
>MGDB01000116.1:0-1652 GCA_001790645.1 Candidatus Schekmanbacteria bacterium GWA2_38_11 | reverse complement strand
TTAGCCTCAACATTCTTAGGTGGTAGCGATTATGATTCCGGCACTTCCTTAGCCATAGATTCTGCAGGTAATATTTTTGTAACTGGAGAGACTGGCTCATCAGATTTTCCCTCTACAGCCGGAGCTTATAAAACCTCACTTGATGGCAGCAAAGATGCCTTTGTTTCAAAGCTTGACAGTAGTTTAAGCTCCCTTCTTTCTTCAACATTCTTAGGTGGTAGTAATACTGATTATTCTGGAAAAATAATCATAGATTCTGGAGGTAATATCTTTGTAACAGGAGATACTTATTCATCAGACTATCCCACTACACCCGGAGCTTATGATACCTCATTTAATGGCAATACTGATGCCTTTGTTTCAAAGCTTGATAATAATTTAAGCTCTCTTCTTTCCTCAACTTTCATAGGAGGAAGCAGTGATGATCATGGCCGCTCCATAGCTATTGATTCCGGGCAGAATATTTTTTTGACAGGTTTTACCGGCTCCTCAGACTATCCCGCTACCACCGGAGCTTATGACACATCCTATAACGGTGATGATGATGTATTTGTCTCAAAATTAAATAATGATTTAACCTCTCTTCTCTCTTCAACTTTCTTAGGGGGAAGCGGAAGAGATAGAGGTTATTCTATAGCCTCAAGCCCAGATGGAAATGTCTTTGTAACTGGATATACTTGGTCATCTAACTATCCCACTACATTTGGGGCTTATGACACATCCATTAATGGCTATGATGATGTCTTTATCTCAAAATTAGATAATAATTTGACTTCCCTTTTATCCTCGACATTCATAGGAGGTGGGGATAATGAAATGGCTTATGCCATATCTCTGAGTCCCTCAGGAAATTTATATTTATTAGGCTGGACATATTCATCTTATTATCCTTATTATCCAACAACAACTGGAGCTTATGATACTTCACATAATGGGATAACAGATGTCTTTGTTTCAAAACTAAATAATAATTTAACCTCCCTTTTATCCTCTACGTTTATAGGAGGAAATGATGAAGATTATGGCAACTCTATAGCCATAGATCCTTTAGGGAATATCTTTCTAACAGGATCTACTGCATCATCTAACTTTCCTGCTACACCCGGAGCTTATGATACATCATATAATGCTGGCAGTAGTGATGTCTTCATCGCAAAGTTTGATAGTAATTTAAGTGCTGATACCACAACAACGACTACTACAACAACTATAACAACGGTTACAACTACTACTACAACTACGACAACCACCGTTCCCATTATAGGCAGTATCCAACTCCCGAAAACAGGACAGACCGTAAGCTATGCAGCAGGAGATGATGGAGATTTAGAGAAAGGTGTTGCATGGCCAAATCCACGGTTTCAGGACAATGGGGATGGAACGATTACAGATAAGCTGACAGGGTTGATGTGGACAAAGGATAGAAATTTAATGAAAACCCATGACCCATTGTTCGATAACGACTCTACTCCTGGCGATGGTCTGGTTACTTTGGGACATGCCTTCAACTATGTGGCTAAATTAAATGCAGAAAACTACTGTGGTTACACAGATTGGCGTCTTCCCAATATCAATGAGCTTAACAGCATTACAAATTATGGTGAGACAAGTCAAAACTCATGGCTTAATACCCAGGGTTTTACTAATGTGCT
>MGDB01000115.1:14304-16112 GCA_001790645.1 Candidatus Schekmanbacteria bacterium GWA2_38_11 | reverse complement strand
TATCGATTCTTTTTAAAAGCTCCCTGTATGCATCCTCTGTGCTGATCTTCCCTTCAATCCATTCCCTGTCCAGGCCCTGCCAGTAGAATTGAGCGTATCTTTCCAGGAGAAGGTAGCACACATCCTTTTTTGTTATTGTCCCGTCAAAGTCAGCAAGGACGATTAGTTTTTTGCTTTTGGAATACCTCTCACCCCGACCCTCTCCCCCAAGAGAGGGAGATTTTTGGTTACCTTCTCTCCAAAGGAAAGAGGAAGATTGATGGTGACCCTTCCGCGCAAAGGAAGAGTGAAATTGATGCTGACCTTTCTCTCCAAGAAGAAAGAAAGATTGTTGATGACTCATAAATATTCTCATTTTTCTTTAACGATTAGAGTTTTGTATTCTAATCTCATCATGTAATAACGCTACTAACTAAGTCCTTGCTTAATCCTTAATACTCATTATCGCACAGTAATAAAATTTTTTAGACGTTCGTATTTTTTCTGCCCAATCCCTTCTACATTGGTTATATCTTCGTTTTTATCAAATCCGTCGTTTTTATTTCTGTAAGAGATTATCCTCTCAGCAATCTTTTCTCCAATGCCTGGCAACTTCTGTAATTCTTCTTTGGAATCCTTATTTATATTTATTAACCTGATAGGTCTTATCTTAAAACCATCTTTTTTGATGTTCTGTTTTACACCTGGTAAAGCCTCTTCCTGATTTATTAATTTAACCTCAGTATTATTAGCCTTAACCTTTTCATAAAAGCGATAAGTTCCTGCTGCAAGTAAAAGTATTATAATAAATGCTATTATTTTCTGTTTTTTTTCTTCCTTCTCTTTTTCTTTCATGATATAGGTATAATGTAATGGTTTCCGCTTCTGAATTTCAAGCATAAAAAATTATTGGCATTTTCAATTATAAACCAGTTCGGAAAATGAAAGTCTTTCTTGGTAATCCTCCCTGGCAGGCAGATGGTTTTTATGGTGTAAGAGCAGGTTCCCGCTGGCCCCATCTCAGACCTTATAAGGAAGGTGCAGCAAAATACATCCCCTTCCCCTTTTTCCTTGCCTATGCAGCAGCCCTTCTTGAAAAAAATAATTTCAATGTCTGTATTGCAGATGCTATTGCAGATGAAATGGATGAAGAAGATTTTTTAACCTCAATAAAAGATTTCTCCCCTGATCTGGTAGTGCTTGAAACTTCAACCCCTTCAATTTATACTGACATTAAAACCTCCCGGAAAATCAAAGAAGAGACAGGGGCTCTCATTGCACTCTGCGGTCCTCATGTTACAGTAAATGCAGAAAATATCCTGAATGAAAACCTTTTTATTGATTATATACTGTTAGGAGAATATGAGTTTACCCTTCTCAAACTGGCAACTCACCTGAAAGAGAATAGAGATACCGGCACAATCCCTGCTATAGCAAGCAGAGTTAATAACGAAGGAATAAAAACAAACAGGAAGCTCCCTTTTATACCAGATATTAATGACCTCCCCTGGCCTGCAAGGCACAGGTTGCCAATGGGAAAATACAATGACACTTTTGCCAATATCCCTTCACCAAGCTTACAAATACTATCAAGCAGGGGCTGCCCATATAAGTGCATTTTCTGCCTCTGGCCATCGGTTATGTACAGGAATAATATTTTCAGAGGAAGAGATCCTATAAACGTTATAGATGAGATAGAATGGTGTATTTCTAAATACAGTTTCAAATCTTTCTTTTTTGATGATGATACCTTCAACATAGAAAAAAACAGAGTAATAAAAATATGTGATGAGATTAAGGGAAGGAATTTAAAAATCCCATGGGCTGTT
>MGDB01000115.1:7722-14236 GCA_001790645.1 Candidatus Schekmanbacteria bacterium GWA2_38_11 | reverse complement strand
TATTGGACTCCCAGGAGAAAATCATGAAACACTTAAAAGAACGTTTGACTTTGCCCTGAGCCTTCACCCGGATGACATGCAGTTCTCTCTTGTTGTCCCCTTTCCCGGTACTGAATATTTTGACTATCTTGAAAGAGAAAGACTGCTTATAACAAAAGACTGGTCAAAATACAACGGACTGAGTTCTTCCGTGTTCAAGACTGAACATCTTACAGGAGAGGAACTTGAAGCTGCGCTTCTTGTGGCAAATAAAATCAGGCAAAGATATATGTTAAAAAGAGATTTGTTATCCTTTGACTGGAAATACTATAAAAAAGGATTGCTTCATCCACTAAAAGTTCTTAAAAAGATATTTACATTACTAAGCTGACCAAATGACTAAGATAGCAGTAGTAGACTTATTATTTAACTGGCCTCCTGACGGCGGCGCAAGGGTTGACGTTAAAGAAGTACTGACCAGGCTTTCCAAATACCATCAGGTAACACTCTTTGTCCCCGACTTTCCAAAAGGATTTCCCCGAGGGAAGATACAGGGGAATTTCCCATTTGATATAAAAAAAATAAATTTTAATATTGCTACCTTTAATTTCATTGAAGTAACAAGAAAAATCAAGAGGGAGATTACACTTTATTCGCCCGATTTCCTTCTGATTACAGACGACTGGTTTTTAAAGCCTTACATTGTAAATGCACTTAAAGAATTCAATCCCATTCTAAGAATTTATGCCTATGAGAATCTTTGCCTTTTAAGCTATGGAATAAAATTTATTGATGGCAAATCATGTGACTTCTGGTATTTAAAAAACCCTTTCAAATGCACTATGTGTGCAATGAAATGGTTATTAAAAACGAGGGCAAGGTATCTTTCTTTCCTCCATCTGACAAGCTTATCTTTTTCTCCAACTTACTATATGGCAGTTAAAAACAGCCTCTCCAATGCCAGTAAAATCATTGTTTACAATAAAAAGATTAAAGAATTCATAGATGAATATAATCAAAACTGCATTATAATCCCATCAGGGGTTGATACCAGTTTTTTTATTCCTTCAGATAACCATGCAAAGGGTGGAAAAAAACCTGTTTACTTTTTTTCTCCCGGCAGATTAAACAATCCGATAAAAGGCGCTTCTTTCCTCCTCCAAGCTTGCGACAGACTCTGGGAGAAAAGAAAGGATTTTAAACTACTTCTTACAACTGATGCTGTATCAAACCGCGATTATATTATAACTGCAAATTGGGAAAATCATGACTCCCTCCCAGCCATATACAATAATTCAGATATCTGTATAGTCCCCTCTCTCTGGGAAGAGCCGTTTGGCATAGTGGCTGTTGAGGCAATGTCCTGCGGAAAACCTGTTATTGCCTCTGGAGTCGGTGGATTAAAGGATATCGTTGAAGACGGGAAAACAGGATTTACAGTTTTACCGGGTGATATTAATGCTCTCGCTGAAAAAATTGAACTCCTTATGAATAATCCAGAGCTAAGGGTTCAAATGGGAAAGGAAGGCAGGAAAAAAGCTCAGGAAAAATATTGCTGGGATGTTATCGTTGAAAAATATTATAAGCCGCTATTTGAGAGCAAGCCTTAACTGATATTATATCTCTTAATCCCCGCAGTTTTTTTGCTTTTTTACCAGTAGATTTAATAATATTCACGCATTGCTTGAATTCAAAGGCTTTTACTATTTCTGCCAATCTTTTTCCTCCCTGAGATAAACTGTCCTATGGGGAAATGGTATTTCTATTCCTTCTTTCCTGAACCTCTCAAAAATTCTCTTTCGCAGCTCATGTTGAACAAGATACTGGTCAATAAACTCTCTAACCTGGCATATCAGTGTAAAATCAAGAGAACTGTCTCCGAATCCTGGTATAAATCTGACAAATGGCTCAGGTTCATCAAGCAATCCGGGAACTTCATTAGCTGCTTTTTTTGTCTCTTCAACCAGTATTTTTTCAACCTTTACCGGGTCAGAGGAACAACTTACGCCTATTGTTATTGACAAAGACATCCTTTTTTCAGGAAGATAATAGTTTGTTACAATACTCTGTGCAAGCTTAACGTTTGGAATCACAACTATATTATTAGAAAGCATCCTTATTCTGGCTGTCCTCCAAGTAATATCATCAACAAAACCCTCCTGGCCGCTCTCAAGTTTTATAAAATCACCAACTCTGACAGACTTTTCTATTAATAGGTGAAGACCGGCAAAAAGGTTTGCAAGTGTATCTTGAAGCGCAAGAGCAACAGCAAGTCCTCCAATACCCAGTGCTGTTAAAATTGGTGTAATTGAGATTTTTAAAACAGTAAGAATAATTAATATACCTATGGTGACAACTATTCCCTTTAATACCCCGTCTGCAAGTCCTGTTGCAGGAATAGGCAGATTTGATTTCCTGACGTAATAGTTAAATATTCTAACTAATAGATTTGCAACAGCAATGGTTATTGAAAATATTATCAGTACATGAATGGTTTTGGTCAGAAAGATTGCATACTTTTTTGGTAATTCTGAAATTGCTATCCCGATATAAATGCCAATCGCGATAGACCAATAAACAGACGGTGTCTTAAATGTTTTAACTATTATGTCGTCAATCAGATTTTCTGTTCTTTTTGCCCACCTGCTCAATATTCTAAAACCTAAAAACCTAATGACTAATAATATTAAAATACTTACAAGTGCTATACTCGCAGGTATTATTAACTTATCAAAATCAATTTTCATTATTCCTTCCTATTTGTTCTTACTGTTAAGTTTTCAGAATAATATTTTAATAAAATGTAATACTATAAACAATTTATTTCAATAACTAAATAACTATTAGTATCTTCCCATCCTGAATCTGCTAAAAAACCTATTTACCTTGACTCAGAGGTTATAATTGAATTATATTAAAAAAAGTTTTTAGGCAATCGAGGAATTCTTTTGATTAAAAAACAAATTTAGAAAGAACAAATAATGAATGAAAGGCTTAAAAAGAGAATATTTTCCTGCATAGAAGCTGTTTTAGATGTACACGAAGTCTTAGGTGATGAGGGTTTCGGAGATGAAGTTCTTGAGGAAATAGAATATGCAAGAGAAAGACTCCAGGAAATTCATTTCTTAGATATCTCAGAGGACCAGGTTATAAAAATTGAAGAAGCAACTAACAAACTCCTGGAAGTTTTAAATCACATCTCAAAGATCCACGGAATAGAAAATTCTATACCACGAATACAACATTAATGCTCAGAAAGCTTTTAGCTCTTACGGTCAACTCTATTTTGCATTCGATAATTTAGCCTTGAATGAATGAATTTTTCAACAATCTCTTCTTAGTAAAAGGGATAAAATATAATGGAAAATGTTACAATAATTCCTGTTAATCCTTTGATGATTTTTCCTTTTGCTTTTCTCCTCCTTTCCATAGCAGTTATTCCTTTAATCAATAAGCACTGGTGGGATAAAAATTATCCTATTCCTTCCTTTGGATTTGGAATTATTGTAGTGATTTATTATTTCTTTTTTCTAAAGAATATTCCTCGCATGGTGCATATAGGTTTTGAATATATCAGTTTCATCTCCCTTATTGGTTCGCTTTTTGTTGTTGCTGGTGGAATTCATATTAATATCAGAGGACGTGCAACACCTCATGCAAATGTGATTATGTTACTTATTGGAGCGATTGTTTCAAACTTTTTAGGAACCACAGGAGCTTCGATGATTCTAATAAGACCTTATCTGAAAGTAAATAAATATCGCCTGACAAGTTATCATGTTGTATTTTTCATATTTATTGTGAGCAATATCGGCGGTGCCCTCACACCCATAGGTGACCCACCTCTGTTTTTGGGATATTTAAAAGGTGTCCCATTCTTCTGGGTCATTGGAAAAGTCTGGCATATCTGGGCTTTAACTATTGGCCTTGTTTTAACAGTTTTTTATTTTATTGATCATCATTTTTATAAGAAAGTTAAAGAAAAACTTAGAGAAGAGGTTGAGGCAAAAGGAGAAGAGCCTCATGTTTCAGGTCTTCATAATGTCCTGTTTTTAATTGCAATACTTGGAGCAGTCTTCATCAATGAACCTAAATTGCTGAGAGAAATTATTATGATAGCTGCTGCAATCGGTTCATATTTCACAACAAAAAAAGAAATTCACGAAAGGAATGAATTTAATTTTATTCCAATAAAAGAAGTGGCAATTCTTTTTGTTGGAATCTTTGCCACTATGGTGCCGTGTTTAGATTGGTTACAACTGAACGCTGAAAAGATTGGTATTAGAACCCCAGGGCAATTCTTTTGGGGTACTGGAATATTGTCAGGAATTTTAGATAATGCTCCAACATACCTTAATTTTTTAAGTGCATCCTTTGGATTACAAAATCTTCAACTTGATAACCATATTCACATGAAGATCTTTCTTGAACATCACTGGAAATATATTCAAGCAATTTCAGTAGCTGCTGTTTTCTTTGGTGCAACAACTTATATTGGAAACGGTCCCAATTTTATGGTTAAGTCCATTGCAGATCAGGCAGGTGCTCATTGTCCAAGTTTTTTTGGATATATCATAAAATATTCTTTCCCAATTTTGGTACCGATTTTTGCATTTATATGGCTTCTGTTTTTCAGGTTTAACTAAAAAATTAGATACAGTTAAAATATTTTATTTTGCAAATGCAAAATTAAGCTGATAAAAAATAGGAAATTTGTGATCAAATAGCTCTTATTACCTTTGAGATTTATGAAATAAAAAGGGAAACAGATTGAATACTAACTCTCATGTGATGGCACAAAGAAATTTAAAATTAGATATATGTAATAGTGAAAGTTTTTAGAAAATGCCTTGAAGTTTAAATAATATTTTAGTAATTCTCAAAAAAGATAAGAAATAAATGAAACAAATTATAAATCCAAAATTTATAACATTAAGAAACTTAGCAAGTTTAATAAAGTGAAGCTCTATGATTACTGTGATAATACCAGTACTTAATGAAGAAAAAACAATTGGGAAAGTTATTCATTTTGTAAAGAAGACTCAGTCTGTCAATGAAGTTATTGTTGTTGATGATAAATCCACAGATAATACTGTTCAAGAAGCAAAGAATGCTGGAGCAAGTGTTATTACAAGCACTAAAATTGGCAAAGGCGCATCAATGCGTGATGGCCTTCTTGTTGCTAAAAATGAAATCATTGTCTTTCTGGACGGAGATGGCGACTTTCAACCAAACACTATTGAAAAGTTGACTTTTCCTATAATCAACAATGAAGCAGACTTTGTTAAAGCGACATTTGAACGTGAAGCAGGAAGAGTAACCGAACTGGTAGCAAAACCGCTTCTAAGTTTGTTGTTTCCTCAACTCGACAGTTTTTTGCAACCTCTAAGTGGTATGATTGCAGGAAAGAAGGAGTTTTTCAAGAAGATTATATTTGAAGATGACTATGGTGTGGATATCGGCATCTTAATAGATATGAATCTAATTGGTGCAAGAATTGCTGAAGTTAATATTGGAGTTATACAACATAAGATGAAGCAGTGGCAAGAACTGACTCATATGTCGAGAGAAGTGGCAAGAGCCATTCTTAAACGTGCAGTTAACAGTTCCCTTGTCAACCTTAATTCCTTGGAGACTATCAATATCATTAGAGATCAAATGGGGTTTGCTATTAAGGAAACCCTTTCGACTCTCAAAAAGATGATCATATTCGATATGGACAACACCATTCTAAACGGGAGGTTTATTGATAAAGCAGCTATAACATTTGGTTTTCAAAAAGAACTTGTTGATATTGTAATTAAAAATCAAGACTCATATCTGCTTACCAAGCTCATTGCACGGTTTTTTAAGGGATTTAATATTTCCCAATTGCTTGCTGTAGCTGATGAGGTTCCAATTGTTTCTGATATTTTTGATGTTGTCAAGGAGTTGAAGAAACGTGGATATATCATTGGTATTATCAGTGATAGTTATGATTGTATTGCTATTCATATTAAGAATAAAATCGGTGCTGATTTCGCTCTTGCGAATGAACTTGAATTTTCCCAAAGTATTGCTACAGGCGAGATTAAGATACCATCCTTTTTTATGAAAACAGATAGAAGTCGCTGTAACCACAACTTTTGTAAAAGCAATGCACTATTACAGGTTTCCGAGCAATATGGAATTGAACTATCAAACATAATTGCTGTTGGAGATAGTGAATTCGATATATGTATGGTTAGGCTTGCAGGAATAGGCGTTGCTTTTTGTTCAAGCAGCAATATCTTGAATACTATTGCAGACCAAAAAATTGAATCTAAATCTTTTAGGCCAATACTTAATTTTGCCATATAATACCCATAACCTTCTCTTAATATCTAATCTGCAATTATAAATTTGTGCTGCCTCGTCTATCTTAAGGTGATTTATTTTTTGAATAAAAATAAGAAAGATTATTCTGTTTTTATCATTTTATCAAAAGTAAAGAGAATTGATGGATTATTTTGATTCTTTTCAAAAAGGAGTTTGTTAAAGCCGTTTTAGAAGAACA
>MGDB01000115.1:6676-7564 GCA_001790645.1 Candidatus Schekmanbacteria bacterium GWA2_38_11 | reverse complement strand
TCTTTGATACTTCGAGATTTTTCCATATAACAAGCGTAACGCTTGCAACAAAAACTGAAGAGTATGTACCAAAAATAATTCCCACAAGCAATGCAAAGGAAAAATCATGAATCACCGGACCGCCAAAAATAAACAGGGAAACAACTGCTACCAGTGTCAGGCCTGAAGTCAGGATTGTCCTGCTGAGAGTCTGGTTGATTGCTGAATTTATCATGGTTCCATAATTTTCTTCTCTTTTTTTGGCAAAGTTTTCTCTGATTCTGTCAAACACCACAATTGTATCATTCATTGAATATCCTATAATAGTCAGAACCGCTGCAAGAACCGGAAGTGAAAATTCTTTATTTGTAATTGCAAGGAAACCTATTGTTATTATCACATCATGTATAAGAGCTATAATAGAAGCAAAAGCCTGTCGCAGATCAAAAAATATACAAACAACCAGAGATGCAGCAAGAGCTAAAATTGATAATACTGTTAAATTCATCCATGCAAATGTTGAAAGAACCCAGGCTAAAAGTGCAATAACCATAATGGGAATAGCAATTTTGTTTTGAAACCTGTAGGAAATATATATTATCATTCCAATTATAGAGTAAAGCAGAGCGTTTTGTGCTTTATACCTCAAATCCTCACCAGCAGCAGGACCAACCATTTCGACTCTTAATATTTCGAAGTTTTCCTTTTCAAATTTTTTCCCCAAAGCATCCTTAATCTGGTCACTGATTTTACCTGCCTTGCTCAATATTGTTTTTACCAATATATCCCTTGCACTCCCAAGTTGCTGGATCTCACTCTTTCCCAAGCCTACTTCTTTTAATGCATCTCTTACTTCAGCAACTTTAACATCTTTTGAAAATCTTATTTCAACCAAAGTTCCTCCGGCAA
>MGDB01000115.1:5263-6574 GCA_001790645.1 Candidatus Schekmanbacteria bacterium GWA2_38_11 | reverse complement strand
AATTAAAATTTATTCCTGGTTTAAAAAACTCCATCTCATCTCCTTTTCTGAATATTGATTACACAGATTTTAAAGCAGATTACACAGATTCAAATTCCAAATAAATTTTAAATTTTACCATTGAATTTCATAATCCTAATAATCTGTGAAATCTAATTCTAATCTGTGTAATCTTTTCGCTATATACTCAACTTGGTCATTTTCTTTGAAGACAGTCTAAGATCAAAAATAACTCTTGAAACGAAAACAGCTGTAAACATGCTTATAAGTAATCCAATGCTTAATGTAACGGCAAACCCTTTAATAGGACCCGTTCCAAACTGGAACAGAACAACCCCTGCAATCAGGGTCGTTACGTTGGAATCAACAATTGTTGATAACGCTCTCTGGAACCCCATCTGGATAGCAGACTTAACCGTCCTTCCCAAGCGAAGCTCCTCTCTTATCCTCTCGTATATCAGAACGTTTGCATCAACAGCCATACCAAGAGTCAGTGCAATTCCGGCAATACCCGGCAATGTAAGAGTAAACTCGAAATATGCCATTGCTCCGACTAAAAGTATACCATTCAGAAGGAGTGCGAAATCTGCAACAAATCCTGACCATTTATAATACACTACCATAAAAACAACTATTGCCATAAAACCTATAATTGACGCTAAAACACCAGCTCTGATGGAATCAGCACCAAGGGAAGGTCCAACCGTTCTTTCCTCCAAATATGTGATTTCAGCAGGCAGTGCACCCGCTCTTAAGATTACAACCAGGTCTTTGGCTTCTTCATATGAAAAATTACCTGTAATCTGCCCCCTGTCAGTTATTTTAGACCTTATTACCGGTGCAGACTGGACTTTTCCATCAAGGACAATTGCCAACTGCTTACCAATATTCTCCTGTGTCACCCTTCCAAATATATTTGCGCCTTCACCCCCAAACTCGAAATTCACTGACGGCATCCCGTTTTCGTCCTGTCCTACACGCGCGTCTTTCAGATATTTTCCTGTAATTGGGGCTTCCTTGCTTAAAAGAAGATAACCCTTAATTCCTCCACCTTCCTGCTGTTTCATTTCATAGGGCAGTATTTCAAGGTCTTCTGGAAGATTGTTATTGTATTTCTTTAAAATATCTTCTGGACTTACGCCTTCACCTTTTACAATTTTAAATTCTAAAACTCCACCGGTCTGAATTACCTTCTTTGCCCGCTCCGGATCATCAAGCCCCGGAAGCTGAATAACTATGCGGTCTTTACCCTGCGCTTGGATTACCGGTTCGCTCACCCCAAATTTATCAACCCTGTTCCTTAAAACTTCT
>MGDB01000115.1:2367-5175 GCA_001790645.1 Candidatus Schekmanbacteria bacterium GWA2_38_11 | reverse complement strand
GTTTAAGCTCAGTGAAATCCTTGGATATAAGCCTCTTAGCGCTTTCCAAGTCATCTTTATTTGCAAGCTTCAACGTAATATTTCTCGCTTTGTCCATTTTTATTTCTGAAACATCAATCTTCTTCTCATTAAGAGTCCTCTCTGTATATCTCATTACTCTCGCCACTTCGTTATCCATTGCTTTTTGTGTATCAACCTGCAAAAGAAGATGAACACCACCCTGCAGATCAAGTCCAAGCTTTATCTTCTCATTCAGAGGATAAGCAGCCCAGAGTGACAATGCAATAAGAGCAACGATCAAAATTATTTTCCACTTTAATTTTTTTTTCATAAGTACTCCATACCAAAAATAAAATCCTAAATTCTAAATTCGAAACTCTAAACAAATTCAAAATCCTAAATTCAAATGTTCAAAAAGTTTTGAATTTCCTATTTTGGTCATTTGCGCTTGTTTAGGATTTAGAATTTTTCCACACTCGAATCCTACTTCTTTTCCTCTTCCGTTTCCTTTATCACTGTCGCTATAGCAGACCTTGCTACCTCAACTTTAACATTATCAGCAATTTTTACAACAAGAATATCATCCTTTGTCTGAACTACTATACCGTAAATTCCGCCTTTTGTTAATACTTTATCTCCCCTGGCGATATTTGAAAGCATTTCCTTATGCTTTTTCTGCTCCTTCTGCTGAGGTCTGAGCATGAGAAGATAAAACAATCCAAATATTACAAGCATCATTATGATGAATGCATAATTTGAACCCGGATTCTGTTGCTGACTTGCCGGTGCCATGGCATAAGCTATACCAAACATTATAGAACCTCCTTCTTTTCTTGGATATGATTACACAGATTTCAAAAAGATTACACAGATTTTTTCAGCGAATCTAATTTCTGTAATCTAACACATTACTTTCCCATAAATTTCCTTATATTCCTTCACCAGGCTTTCTAAGGAATCGTTCTCAATTGCCTGACGTATTCTTTTCATGAGATTTAAATAAAAATGCAAATTGTGGATTGTATTAAGCCTCAAGCTTAATATCTCTTTTGCCATAAATAAATGCCTGAGATATGCCCTTGAATAATTTCTGCATGTATAACAATCACACTCAGGGTCCACAGGATTTTCATCCCTGGTGTATTTAGAATTTTTTATAACCACTTTTCCTGTGCTTGCAAACAATGAACCGTTCCTTGCCTGCCTTGTGGGGATTATACAGTCAAACATATCGATCCCCCTCATCGCTCCATCAATTATATCCTCAGGTGTTCCAACACCCATTAAATATTTTGGCTTATCTTCAGGAAGAATTGATGCTGTATAGTCTGCAATATCCCACATAATTTCCTTTGGCTCACCTACACTCAACCCACCGATTGCAAAACCTGAAAATCCCAGATTGCACAACTCTTCAGCACAAATTTTTCTAAGATCATTATACATACCGCCCTGCACTATGCCAAATAAAACCTGGTCATCTCTCTTTTGTGCTTTTAAACACCTCTCTGCCCATCTGAGCGTCATCTCAGTTGACTTTTTGCAATAATCATATTCTGCCGGGTAGGGAATACACTCGTCAAAAGCCATTATTATGTCAGCGCCAAGGAATTCCTGTATCTCAACCGCCTTTTCAGGAGTAATAAAATGGCTTGAACCATCAATATGCGATTGAAACATTACCCCTTCTTCATTTATACGCCTGAATTGAGCGAGACTATAAACCTGAAATCCGCCGCTATCTGTAAGAATTGGCCTTTCCCAGTTCATGAACTTATGGAGTCCCCCAAGCTCTTTTATTAATTCATCTCCAGGCCGTAGATAGAGATGATAAGTATTACTTAAAATTATTTCTGCATCTAAATCCACTAAATCCTTTGAACACAATGCCTTGACTGTACCCTGAGTCCCGACAGGAATGAATGCTGGGGTACTGATCTCACCGTGAGGAGTAAGTAATCTCCCAAGGCGAGCCTTTGAACTTTTATCAGTTTTTAACACCCCAAATTTAAACATGATTGCTCTTTTGTCGTTGGTTATTCTCGTTAGTGTACTGTCCCAATTAGTTCTTTACATTTGTTTTATAGTCATTCCGCACTTGATGCGGAATCCAGTCCTTGATTTCTCTGTATTCCTGCTTTCGCCTGCCTGCCGGCAGGCAGGCAGGAATGACAGGATCTGCAAATCTATTTCTGAGACAGGACAATGGTGAATAGTTTTAAAAGTTTTCTCTTTTCTGCTAAATACTGTTCACTATATTAACTTTTTATCATCCCGAACTCACAACTCCAAACTAAATTATGAACATTGCATCCCCATAACTATAAAACCTATATTTTCTATTAATCGCTTCTTTGTAGGATTCTAAAGTTGATTCCAAGCCGCAAAAAGATGATACAAGCATGAGAAGTGTTGATTTTGGCAGGTGAAAATTTGTGATTAAAGCGTTTACAGCCTTGAACTGAAAGCCGGGGTATATGAACAGGTTTGTCTCTTTTTCCCCTCCTGTAAATTTTCCTTGCACCTGCATCTCTGTCTCTAACGCCCTTGCAGTGGTTGTCCCAACAGCAATAATTCTTTTTTTGGATTCTCTGGCTTTGTTTAAACTTTCCGCTACCTCCGGGCTGATGGTATATCTTTCACTCTCCATTATATGCTCTTTTATATCGTTAACTCTTACCGGCTTAAATGTCCCAAGCCCCACATGGAGGGTTATATTCAATATTTCTGCACCGGCTCTTTTTATTTTTTCAAGTAGTCCACCTGTAAAATGGAGCCCCGCTGTTGGCGCTGCAACTGCACCATTCT
>MGDB01000115.1:0-2338 GCA_001790645.1 Candidatus Schekmanbacteria bacterium GWA2_38_11 | reverse complement strand
CGGTCAAGGGAAGTGGTCAGTGAACTGTGGTCAGTGGTCAGTGAAGAGTGAGCAGTGACGAGTGACGGGCAAGGAGTAGTGACGAGTGACGAGTGATCAGTGAGCCCATCTTCCCACCTTTCCAACTTCTCACCTTCCCCATGCTCCATGCTCCATGCCCCATGCCTCCTCTTCACATACGGCGGCAGAGGGGTTTCACCTATTTTATCTAAAACTTTAAATATGTCACAAAAACTATTGAATTCTATTATACCTTTTCCATTTCCATTAAATTTCCTAACAAGACCAATTAACTCGCCATTACCAAAACAAATTGAACTACCCTCTTTTATCCCCTTCCCCTTATTTAGCAGAACCTCCCAACAGCTTCTTTCTTCACCTCTATTTCCTGTTTCTTCCATTTCCGGAAAAGAATCATGCTTTGTAGCGCTGTCAGGATTAGCAACTTCTCTGAGTAAGAGAACCTCAATCTTTCCTCCTGTGTCTTTTTTAAATCCATGGACACGGGCTGGAAACACCTTTGTATCATTTATTACCAACACATCTGAACTGCTAAGAAAGTCGATCAGATTACAGAAATAACTGTGAGTCAAAGCTCCTGTTGACCTGTTAAGTATCATTAAACGCGAAGCATCCCTCTTCTCAAGAGGATACTGGGCAATTAATTCCTTTGGCAAACTATAATCAAAATCTGATAATTGCATAAAGATAATGCTCAACTTTTATAATCTTAAATTTTATGTAGGTAGCCGCAGGCTTTAGCCTGCGTGAATTTAAATAATCCATATTGAAAAACCTTTATCATTTTCTTCACTGCGTAAACCTATAAACAGATATTTCTTCTTAAATTATAAACGCAGGCTAAAGCCTGCGGCTACATTTGTGCTCTCAAAAAATGTAGAAACGGGTCTTTACCTGCCTGCGGTAGGCAGGGACCCGTTAAATAACAGACCTGAAGGTCTGTTTCTACAAATCCACTCCTTTAGAAAATGAGATTTTTATTTTGTTAACACTTGGGTATGAAAAAATCAAGAGAATAATCTTCTGACTATCTTCTTCCAATCAGAGAGAAAATAATTGTAAGGATTATGCTTATAATGATGCTTGTAGCGAGAGGAAAATAAAAGGTAAAATTCTTTCTTTCTATTCTGATATCTCCGGGTAATTTTCCAAGAAAAGGAATCTTTGGTAAAAAAGTAAATAATAACCCTATTAGTACAATCAATATACCTATAAAAATAAGAGTTTTTCCGAAATCAGAAAACATAGCAAATAACCTTTAAGTTATAACTTTTCTAATTTTGTATTTATGGCCTGAAGTATTTAATTATTATTATAATTTACAGTTTGTAGTTTGTCCAGTTTTTAGCTTTTCGCTTCCTATATCTTTCCCATTCACTGTAAAGACATCCGCAGTACTTTTGCCTGTAGAGTCCCATCTCTTTTGAGATTTTCACACCTTCCTGCCAGCCGATTCTGAAATCTCTATAATAAAATTCAACCCCTGTGTCCGAGCTAATTTTATTGCCAATCCCTCTTACAAGTTCATGATTCATATATATGCTGTACAGCAGGGTCGTAGAAAAGGAATCGAAGTTCAACCTCATTGCCTCTTTTGCTGTCTCATTAAGACGCATGGAATAACATATACTGCATCGGTCTTCTTTCTGGGCAGGTACTGTTTTAAAAAATTTCTCAATATCATATTCATCTTTATAAAGAACATTAAAACCGCTTTTATCAGAAAACTCCTTAACCGTGTCTTTCCTTTTTAAATATTCTTGAAATGGATGGATGTTTAAGTTATAGAAAAATCCTGTTACGTCAAAGGATTCTTCCAAAATCTTTTTGGGATAAATTGAACATGGTGCACAGCATGTGTGAAGAAGAAGTTTCATCTGAAAATACCCTTTTAAATTCCCCTCACCCCGACCCTCTCCCGCAAAGGAAGAGGGATTTAATCTTTATCTTCTCATCTTGTGCTAAAGAAGAGATTCATTAACTCCCCCTTTAAAAAATGGGGACAAAGGGGGATTTTGATTCTTCTCTAAAACGCATACACCAAAAATATAAAGTGGGTAGGGGAGGCTTTAGCCTCCCTATCTTAGGGGCGACTGAAGTCGCCCCTACCCATTAAGCTAAGAAACGATTTTTAGTTTCTTATACCACTATGCGGTACTAATCTCATATTAATCAGCCAAATAGTCTGTCCCAGGATTGCTTTTACCTGGTTCCATCTCTGGACTAATCTCTAAAACCTCAGCTCTTTTAAATATTCTAACCCATTTAATGGTGGAATCAATGATTATTACTACAACCAGCACCATCATTACTGCAG
>MGDB01000114.1:14123-36522 GCA_001790645.1 Candidatus Schekmanbacteria bacterium GWA2_38_11 | reverse complement strand
ACCATGTGTGCAGCACTTCGGGGATGTTTAAGTTTGCAAGGGAAAATAAATCAAAGGAATTTATCATAGGGACAGAGGAAGGGATTCTCTACCGCCTGAGAAAAGAGAATCCAGATAAAAAATTCTACCTTGCAGCAGAGCATATCCTGTGCCCTAATATGAAGCTCACAAGGCTTGAGGATATTGCAGTAAGCCTTGAGACGATGGAGCCTGTTATTAAAGTCCCTGAAGATATAAGAGTCAAAGCATACCAGGCTTTGAAAAGAATGATAGAGATACCGAGGGACTGAAGAGGGAATTAGGAATTAGGGATTGGGGATTAGAGAATAGGAAATTGGGGAGTTAGGAAGATGGGAAGCTATAAAAAACTATAAGAAATTTCAAATTGTAAAGTGCAAAATGCAAAGTTATACTTCAGATTTAGTTTTTATTTTTTGTATTTCTTTTGATTGTTATTTGGATGTGATGAGTTAGCTCTTGGTAAATTCTATAGGTATTTACGCTCCCTTGCTTCCTTCTCGAGCATTTCCCGAAAATCCGGGTGGGCAATAGAGATAAGGGCCTTTGCCCTTTCTCTCAGGCTTTTCCCATGAAGATTTACAGCGCCATATTCAGTCACAATCCAGTGAACATCTCCTCTTGAAGTGACAACTGCAGTGCCTGTGTCAAACCTTGGAACAATGCGTGAAATCTTGCCATTTTTCGCAGTAGAGGGGATAGCAATGATAGGTTTTCCGCCCTCTGAGCGGGCAGCACCGCGGATAAAATCTACCTGTCCTCCTATCCCGCTGTACTGCCTGGGGCCTATTGTATCAGCACAGACCTGTCCTGTGATATCTATTTCAAGTGCAGAGTTAATGGCTACCATTTTATTATTCTGGGATATTATGAAAGGGTCATTTGTATAGTCTGAAGGATGGAGTTCTATCATCGGGTTATTATTTATATAATCATAAAGCTCTTTATTTCCCATTATAAAGCTTGAGATGATTTTTCCGGGATGGAGAGTTTTCTTCTCATTATTTATAACTCCTTTCTCCACAAGTTCTATTACCCCATCAGAGAACATTTCAGTATGGATACCAAGGTCTTTTTTATTGCCAAGCAAAGAAAGTACAGCATCAGGGATTCCTCCTATCCCCATCTGGAGTGTAGAGCAATCTTCTATGAGGTCAGCTACATTTTTACCAATTTTCATCTGCACATCAGTGGATTCAGTTCTTGGTAAAGTGAGTATGGGGTCTGAACTCTCAACCACGGCAGTAAACTTTCTTACATGGATAAAGCTGTCTCCAAGGACCCGGGGCATCCGGTCATTGACTTCAGCAAGAACAAATTTAGCGTTTTCTGCTGCCGGTTTTACTATATCAACTGAAATCCCAAAGGAGCAAAAACCGTGTTCATCAGGAGGAGAGACCTGGATAAGGGCTACATCAACTGGAAGAAGCCCGAGCTTAAACTGCCTCGGAATTTCTGAAAGAAATATTGGGGTAAAATCAGCTCTTCCTTCATTTACCGCATTTCTTGTATTGGCTCCTACAAAGAAGGCATTATGCCTGAAAATCCCGTGGTATTCTTCATCAGTATAGCCTGCAATTCCTGTTGTGAGCAGGCTTATAATTTCTACATCCCTTAATTTTGGTGCTATACTGTTTAAAGCCTTTACCAGTACTTGGGGTTCAGCACACCCTGAGCCAATGATTATTCTGTTTCCTGATTTTATATACTCAACAGCCTTTTCAGGAGTCGTTATCTTGTTCCTGTAAATTGAAGGCCAGTCCATCATAATATACTCTCAATAGGCGAATATTCTTTTTTGAAGAAATCAGCTAAAACCTTCATAGTTATTTTACCCTTATGAATATAAGTACCTGCTGCAAGGTCAGGGATAGCTTTCAGGAAATTTTCTCCTCTGTCAGCCCTGTCAGCGATCTCGAGAACATAAGGGAAAAGAACATGGCTTAAGGAGAGTGATGAAGAGTGAGCAACCAGGGATGTAATATTCGGGACGCAGTAGTGGATGACTCCTTTATATTCATATGCAGGAGATTTTAAGGTTGTTGGCCTGCTTGTGGCTACGCAGCCTCCCTGGTCAATGGCGAGGTCTATGATTAAAGACTTTTTCTTCATTGATGCCACAACCTCCTCTGAGATCACAACAGGGGTCTTTGCACCTTTGATGTAGACCGCACCTATGACTACATCAGCATCTTTCGCCCATTCTGCAAGGCTGTGGGCAGATGAAAAACCTGTGGCAACCCTTTCCCTGAAGTGCTGCTCCACTAACCTTAACTTTTTTACATCTCTGTCAACAATAAGGACAGTTGCGCCAAGGGCTGATGCAGCCCTTGCAGCGGCCCTGCCTACAGACCCTGCACCGATTATAAGGATACGGGCAGGCTGTATTCCGGGTGCGCCGCCAAGAAGGATTCCTTTTCCTCCGAGGTTTGTCTGGAGGTAGTGAGCTGCTATCTGGATGCTCAGGCTTCCTGCTATCTCACTTGTAGAGGAAAGGACCGGGAATTCACCTGAGGTGTCAGTAATTACCTCATATCCTATGGCAGTGATTTTCTTTTTAAGAAGCTCATTAAGGTACTTTTCACTTGCTGCAGCAAGATGGAGAAAAGACATAAGTATTGATTCACTGTTTATCAAAGGGATGGTTTCTACTGGCGGAGGTGTAACTGTGACAATCAGTTTTCCTCTCTGGTAAAGCTCTTCCTCAGAATAAACTATCTTTGCTCCCTTTTTTATGTAATCTTCATCCCTAAAATCACTTGATTCCCCTGCTCCTTTAAGAAGATACACAGGGTGTCCGTTCTTAACCAGGGTATTTACTGCTCCAGGAGAGAGGGGGACTCTTAAGTCCTCTTTCTTAGTGTCATATGCAATGCCGATGTCCATATTCCTTCTTCCTTAATAATTGGGTTCAAGGGACCAAGGATTCGAGGATTCGAGAGTAATTTAAAGATTAAAAATAAAAACTCAAAATTATAGTGTTTGATGTTTGATTTCTCTATTTCACTTGAGCCCTTGACTCCTCGAACCCTCGGCCCCTTTTCTACTAATAGCTTTGAAAAAGTTTTCCCCATTTTGTATTCATGAATTCGTTGACAGCTTTTTTCCCTTTTGTGGGGTACCAGAGGAAATCATGGTAAAAAAATGAGCCTAAAACAAAAAGATACACAAGTGGTGTATGGAAAAAGAGCTTCTGGAAAACCTTTAAAGGTGAAAACCACAGGGCATCTCCCACATAGCTTGGTACATTGTCTCCGACAAAAAACTTGAAGTTGACCTTAGAGATATTCTCACCGACAATTTCTATTTCGCTGGGGTTCCCAACACCTAACCCCTGCTCATGGGCAAGCCTTATGTATTCAAGACTCATGGGATCAAAGCCCATCATCTTGGATGCGACTGCGTCTATAGCAACACAATCTCCGGATGCTAAGATGTAGTCCTTCTCAACAGGAATCATTGTCCTTGGCCCGGGTCCGTTTCCGCAGGTTGTCCCGTCAGTCACTGCAAAAATTCCTGTATGAATTTCTTTCTGGATTGCGAGGAGGTCAACCAGTGTCTTATGAATTACGCTGTGCGTATAGTGCCTGCGCGTATTCAGTAATCCGCCAAAAGCGTTTTTCATGGCCCCTGTGGTCGTGGTGTAGATGTGAGTTTTCATGGTTGGCAGGTGGAGTACATTTTTATCCAGAAAATAATCTGGGATATAAATCCCTTCAGGGTAAATTTCGTAAAGGACATTCATCTTTGCTTTTGGTTTGTAGGGGATCCATTTTATATCCTGGGGGAGAAAATTATATTTTTCCGGGATATTATATTTTTTAAATACCGGTGTGAGTTTATTCAGTTCCCCTCCCTTAAAGGCATTTGTGACAACAGTTTCATTGTTTACTGCAACGAGATCATCATAGCCGGAGGATTTTAGTTTTTTTATAGTTCCCTCAAGCTGCCACGGTGTAGTGTTTGCGCCAGGGAAAAGGAAGTGCCAGGAAATATTGTCTTTTAAGATAGTGGTCTTTCCCTTTGTTAAAAATTTATCAAACTCAGCTAAATCCATCAGCTTCTGGTAATCATCAATTACGGTCTCAGGCCTTGTCTTTAAGACAGCAACTTTTGCTTTTGCCATTTAGTTCCTTTCTAAATTTCAGGTAAATGTATGGATAGAGGGCTTTTAATCCTTTTTGATATATTCACTATTTGTAGAAACAGACCTTCAGGTCTGTTATTTATTAACAGGTCTGAAGACCTGTTTCTACATCTTGGATACCCTGGTACTTTCCGGCCAACGAAAGACGATACGATCTCCGAACCGTCCAACGTATCGTTCCTTAATTTTTAAAGACCTTTAGCTTAGCGGTTCCTAAGACAGACCTTACAGTCTTTACAATCCCCTCAACATCGAGGCCGTATTTTTCACGCAGCTCCTCCTGTGAGCCATGCTCCACAAACTCATCAGGAATACCTATTCTGCATGTAACCGAATCTGCAAGTCTTTCTTCTGTCAGCAGTTCTAAAACTGCACTCCCAAAACCGCCCTGGAGGACATTTTCCTCTAAGGTTATTACTGTTTTTATTTCAGCAGCAAGACCTGCAATTATTTCCCTATCCAATGGCTTTATAAACCTTGCATTTACAACAGTTGCTTTTATGCCGTACATTTCCAATTTTTCTGAGGCGTAGAGGGTCGGGTACACCATGTTACCTATTGCAAGGAGCATTACATCTTTTCCTTTTTTTATTACTTCTGCCTTTCCTGTCTCAATCGTCTTGAACTCCTCATCCATAGGTACTCCAACACCAATGCTCCTCGGGTATCTTATTGCTACTGGCTGGTTCATCTGTAAAGCAGTATAAAACATATGCTGGAGCTCGTTTTCGTCTTTTGGTGACATTACAATCAAATTTGGCATGAACCTCAGGTATGAGATATCAAAAATTCCCTGGTGAGTAACGCCATCTGCTCCTACTATTCCTGCTCTGTCAATAGCGAATATGACCGGGAGATTTGGAATGCATACATCATGAATTATCTGGTCAAAAGCCCTCTGGAGAAAAGTTGAGTAGATCGCTGTTACCGGCCTCAAACCCTTTGATGCCATACCTGCTGCAAAGGTTATCCCGTGCTGTTCAGCAATCCCAACATCATAAAATCTCTCCGGGAATTTGTCCCGTAAAAGGCATAGCCCAGTGCCTTCAGCCATGGCAGCCGTTACAGCTATTACCCTGTTGTCTTTCTCTGCAAGTTTTAAAACTGTTTCCCCAAAGACCTGTGTGTAAGAAGGGATAAGAATTTTCTCTTTATTAAAGTTACCGCTCTCAATATCAAAGGGTGATACGCCATGAAAGGTGCAGGGATTTTCTTCTGCATATAGATAACCTTTACCCTTCTGGGTTATTACGTGGACTAAAACCGGGCTTTGGATGTCTTTTACATTCTTTAAGGTTTCTATGAGATAGGAGATGTTATGTCCTTCTATTGGGCCTACATACTTGAAACCCAGTTCTTCAAAAATTATTCCCGGTACGATCAGGCTTTTGAGGGCTTCTTCAAGCTTTCTTATCCTTTTTGCTACCTGTGTTCCAATCCTTGGGATGCTTTTGAGGAGAGATTCCACATCTTTCCTGAATTTCATGTAGCGGCTTCCAGTTGTTACCTTTGAGAGATATGCTGCCAGTGCTCCAACGTTTGGGGAAATGGACATTTCATTATCATTTAATATGACTATGAAGTTTTTCTTGAACCTTCCTGCATGGTTTAGTCCCTCAAAGGACAGCCCTCCGGTCATGGAGCCATCTCCAACCACTGGTATAACATAATGCTCTTCACCAAGCTGGCGCATTGCTTCAGCAATGCCAAGGGCAGCGGAGATAGAGTTAGATGCATGGCCGGTAATGAAAGCATCATAATCACTTTCTGCCGGATTGAGGAACCCGCTTAAGCCCTTATATTTCCTGATAGTAGGAAACCTCTCTTTTCTTCCGGTTAAAATCTTATGGGCATAGCTCTGATGCCCTACATCCCAGATTATCTTATCGTGAGGAGCATCAAACACATAGTGGATTGCAATGGCAAGCTCCACAACCCCTAAGCTCGATGCAAGATGCCCTCCGTTTTTGGAAGTAATTTGTATTATAAGTTCCCGAATCTCTGAGGCTAATACATCAAGCTCTTTCAGACTTAGTTTTTTCAGGTCTTCCGGGTTTTCTACTTTTTCTAAAATCATATTCAACTATTCCTCAGTTATTGTTGCTCTATTTGTCAATAAAAGGATTCAAGGGATCGAGGGGTCGAGTAAAATTCAAAAATAAAAAATCAAAATGCAAAATGACAAATCAAAACTAAAAAATTAAATTCCAAAATTTTGACATTTGATTTTTAATTTTATTTTCCTTGAATCCTCGAATCCTTCTGCGTGAATCCTTTCACAATCTCATTTATTTCTTGAAACAATAAATTTTGTAATTCCGCTAAGAAGAGAGGCTTTTTTCCCAAAATTCTCAAGAATGCTTAAAGCCTCTTCATCTAACTCCCAGGCTTTTCTCTTAGATGCGTCAAGCCCAAGGCACTGCGGGTAAGTAGCCTTCTTCCCTTTTTTATCACTGCCTGTTTTCTTCCCGATTTTTTTCTCTATTCCTTCAATATCAAGGATATCATCTATTATCTGAAATGCCAACCCAATTTTTTGACCGTATTCGGTTAATAGCTTCAAATCTTTATCAGAGGCATTTGCAACTAAAGCTCCAGTCCTTACCGAAGCGGTGATTAATGCTCCGGTTTTGTGTGAATGGATATAGTTTAAAGTTTCTTCGTCTATTTTTTTCCCTTCTGATTTGATATCTACAGCCTGTCCCCCGATCATTCCAGCAATACCTGAGAAAAATGCTATATTATTTATTATTTTAATAACTAAGAGAGGGTCAAGTCTATTTAAATTATTTGTGTCGCTCATTATTTTGAAGGCAAGCGTTAAAAGGGCATCCCCGGTGAGGATGGCTATAGCTTCACCAAAGACCTTATGATTAGTTAATTTCCCTCTCCTGTAGGAGTCATTATCCATTGCCGGCAGATCATCATGAACGAGCGAATAGGTATGGATTAGCTCAATGGCACATGCAAATGGAATGGCCTGGTTTCTTTCGCCTCCAAGTGTTTCACATGCTGCAAGAGTCAGAATTGGTCTTATTCTTTTCCCTCCTGCAAAAAGGCTGTAGTAAAGAGACTTGTGGAGATAGTCCGGGTATTCACCAGCTTTAGGTAGAAAACACTTCAGAGATTTCTCAATTAATTTCCTTCTTAGTTCTAATTCTTTTCTTAAGTCCATGGATGTAACATAAAATAAATAAGGACAGCCATTTTACTTCTGGGTAGGGGTGACTTTAGTCGCCTCTAAAATAGGGAGGCTGAAGCCTCCCTTACCCTCCGTCTTGTCTATAACTGACGAATTGCCTAGCCTTCTGATTCCTCCTCATCAGATCCTTCAAAGGGTCTGATAATGTTTGTCCCGTTTTCAGCTTTGATTAAAATTTCAATTTTCTTTTCAGCTTCCTCAAGCTTTGAAGAGCAGATTTTGCTTAACTTAATACCTTCTTCAAAAAGTTTTATCGACTCATCAAGGGTCAGGTTTCCCTGCTCTAATTTTTTTACTATCTTTTCAAGCTCACTAAAAGCAACTTCAAATTTTATTTCCTTCTCCATTAATAAATTCCTTTCTTTTGGCTCCAGGATAAGCTAACCATCCCGCCGGAACGGTGTCAGAAGACCTCGTCTATAGGCAATATGGATATTTAAGCAAAGGTTTAAATCTTTTTCTGGGCATTTACCTGGCATAAAATTTCTCCGTCTGTCACCCTTACATTCAATGGCTCGCCGCTTTTTACCTGGAGTATACTTTTTATTACTACTCCCTCAGGCTTCTGGCATATGCTGTAGCCTCTTTCTAACTGGGAATAGGGATTTAAAAAACTCAATATGCCTGCACTATTTGAATATTCCTTTTTGTAATTAACCAACGAATTTTTCGCACTTACCTGCAGCCTGTGGCGGGTGGATTTTAAAATTTCATTGAAAGCTAATATCCTATGTGTTGGTCTCTGGCTGAGGATATTACCCCGTGCAAGGATAAGAGCTTCTTTTTTTCCGGTTATGATAGCAAGAGTCTTTTTTTCAAGCTTAGATATAAGGTCATCAATCCGTTGATAGAGGTTGCGGACAGCGCCTAAGGGTGAGTATGCCTGGCAGAGGCTCGTTAACATCTCAAGAGATTTTTTCAGGTATTTTATTTTTGAAAAAAACAGATCTTCAAGCCTTCTATGCAGGAAATCGAGATGTTTTTGAATTTCCTCTTTGCTTGAAATAACAAGTTCAGCAGCTGCAGAAGGAGTTGGTGCCCTGAAGTCAGCGACAAAATCTGAAATGGTGTAATCAATTTCATGGCCGATAGCAGAAATCTCAGGAATCCTTGATGAAAAGAGAGCTCTTGCCACGATCTCCTCATTAAAAGCCCAGAGGTCCTCTATTGATCCCCCTCCCCGTGCCAGAATCAGGACATCAATGTCGGTGAACTTATTTAACTCCTCTATTGCCTGGACTATTTCTTTAGGGGCTTCATCTCCCTGCACCTTGACAGGGTAAATCAGTATATGGATATTGGCAAATCTCCTGTTTATAACTTGTAATATATCCCTGATAGCTGCACCTGTTGGAGAGGTAATGATTCCAATTTTTTTTGGTAAAAGAGGAAGTTTCTTTTTAAACCTTTCATCAAAAAGGCCTTCCTGTGATAGTTTTGCCTTTAACTGCTCAAAGGCTAACTGTAATGCTCCAATGCCCTTAGGCTCAATATAATCAATTATTATCTGATAAATACCGCGTGCTTCGTATACAGTAATCCTGCCATTTGCAATTACGCTGAGGCCGTCTTTGATATCAAACCGTATACCTTTGCGCTGGGTTTTGAAGATAACAGCCTGAATCTGTGCTAATTCATCCTTGAGAGTTAAATAGAGGTGTCCGGTTGAGGGGATTCTAAGATTTGATATTTCACCTTCAATCCAGATATTTCCAAAATTTACTTCTAAATTTTCTTTAATGAGTTGATTGATTTTTGATACAGTATAAATTTCAGCTTTAGCCATTTTTAACAGAAATTTTAGGTTTTTATACCCTTCTTCACTGTTAGGAGATTAAGAGAAATCACACGCTCTGTCAAGAAAGTTTTTGAGGCCACTGACACTTATAGCCTATAGCTATCATGGATTGTGGGTGCTATCATTAGAAAAGAAATGCTTACAGTTTAGTAGTGTAATCTTTTTATAAAAGTTTTTTCATGTCAAGATTTAACTTGTAATGGTAGTTGATTGGGGTTAATATTTAATCAGAATTGAAAAATATTAAATTTAGCAACAATTCAAAAACAGTTTTTTTAGCTTGTCAAGCCATTTCAGGAAACATGTCATATCAGGAAATAGCTTTGTCAAACTCTGGCTCACCTTCATCTAAATTAAAGAATTAACTCAAAACATTAAGTTATTTTCCTCAGATGATTGACAATTTGAATTGCGGTTTTTTTATCTATTGCCCTTACCTGGCAGAGTTCTTCAACAGTACTCTGCCTTATCTTTTCAACACTTCCAAAGTAATTTAGCAGATCCTTTTTCTTCTTCTCACCTACTCCCGGAATCTCATCAAGGGCTGAATGACGCAGCGTCTTCCTCCTCAATGTCTTATGATATGTTATGGCAAACCTGTGGGCTTCGTCCCTTATTGACTGAAAGAGATGAAGGACAGGAGAATTTCTCTTAAATCTCACAGGTTCCTCTATTAGGGTAAATATTTCTTCTTCAGAATATTCCCCTAACCCTTCTCTGCCAACATCCCTTAAAATGCTTCTACCTTTTGCAATGGCTATTACATCTATCTCTTTAATACCTAATTTTTCCATTGTTTCATTTGCTATATTTAACTGCCCCTTTCCACCATCAATTAATACCAGGTCAGGTAAGGAACTCTTTTCCTCTATGAGTCTTTTATATCTCCTTGTAATCACCTCTGAAATCATCTGATAATCATCAGGCGTTGAGATAGTTTTTATTTTAAATTTTCTATATTGATCTTTTCTGAATTTCCCCTTTTTCCAAACTACAAGCGAACCAACCCCCATCTTTCCGGAAATATTAGAAATATCTATTGCTTCAATTCTCTCAGGGAGGTTTACGAGATTAAGGAAATCTTTTGCCTCTAAAAGATTATTCCTGCGGTTTGCTGATACGTCCTGATATTGTTTTAAAGCAAGTAAAGCATTCTCCTGTGCCATTTTAATTAATTCCAGTTTTTTCCCTCTCTGGGGAAAAATGATTTTTACGCTCTTTCCTTTTCTCCCCTTTAACCAGTCCTGGATTACTTCCACATCTCTTATTCCTCTGTAAATTAATATCTCTTCAGGAATAACAGTTTCCCGTTCGTAATAACGTCTCAAAAAGGATTCACAGGCATCATCTTCATCAAGGTATGAAATATCCTCGAATGGATATTCCAGATGTCCGACTATTCTCCCCTGTCTTACAATGAGGACACAAAAAACAATCCTGTTTTCATCCGAGCTTGCAGCTATTGCATCATGGTCATTACCCCCTATAACTACTACCCTCTGTCTCTCGAGCATCTTCTCTATAGCATTGATAGTGTCACGATACTTAGCAGCAGCTTCAAAATTTAGAGAACTTGCACTCTTCTCCATCTCTCTCTGGAAATACCTTAATACCTCTTTTGTTTTTCCTTCTAAAAAGGTTTTAACTCTTCTGACGATTTCAGAATATTTCTCTTCTGCAATAAGACCGCAGCAGGGTCCTGAACACAGGCCCATCTGGAAATTCAGGCATGGACGTGTAGGCTTGCCGTCAAAAGGTTTTTTACAGGTACAAATCTGGAAGATCTTGGCTAAAATCTTTAAGCTACCTTTTATTGCTCCAACCGGAGTAAAAGGGCCAAAATAGACTGCTCCATCTTCTTTAAGTTTTCTGGTTATAAGCAACCTCGGAAACTTTTCATTTGTTGTAAGCTTCAAATAAGGATACGTTTTGTCATCCCTCAAACGAATATTGTAAATCGGCTTATGCCTTTTTATAAGATTATTTTCGAGAAGAAGGGCTTCAAGTTCATTATCAGTAGTAATATACTGAATGTCTGCTATTTTTTCTATGAGGGAAATAGTCTTTGGAGTTTTATCGCTTCTGTCTCTGAGGTAGGACTTGACCCGTTTTGAAATAGATCTCGCCTTGCCGACATAGATTATATTATTCCTGCTGTCCTTGAATATATAGACACCAGGGCTATCCGGAGCTCTGCGAATTTTTTCTTCTAATTCCATTAGAGAAAAGTTTCCATTGTTGGGAAAAACTTCAAGAAGGGATATTTTTATTATACAGGGTTGGTGAATATTTTTTAGAAAATTTACATCTTGTATTTACCGAAATCCTCTGGCTTTAAGTTTTCCAAAATCTCTCTCCATCTGTCGTCTGCATCAACACTATCTTTTGAAAGGTCAAAAGACTTGGCTTTCTTTAAAACTTCCTCTTCTACGAAAATTGGTACATCTAAACGAAGGGCGAGTGCTATTGCATCACTTGGTCTGGAATCAATCTCTAAATTCCCTGAAGGAGATTGGATTTTTATTAAAGCATAGAAAGTATTATTTTTTAAATCATTTATTACTATATTTCTAACCGTGGCTCCAAGAGTTAGGATCATATTTTTTAAAAGGTCATGAGTCATTGGCCTCGGTGTTGCTGTTTTTTCAAGCTCCAAAGCAATTGCTGTGGCTTCGAAATAACCAACCCAGATTGGCAGTGTCAGCTTCTTTTCCAGGTCCTTTAAAATCACTATTGGGGTTTTTGAAACTGGATCTAACATCAATCCGTTTACTTTCATTTCTAACATTATCCACTCCTTTTCTTTGTTGTTAGCCCTAGAGTTTAAGAGTTTGTTTTTTATTTATCAATTCCCATTAAGCCACAGAGTGTTTGGCTGTGAGAGATAATTTAATTGTTGTCAGCTACTTTTTCCTCTTCTTGTTTTTGAATTTTAAGTTTAAGGACCCTGCGATGGTCTGCTTCCTGGACTGTTATTTTCAAGTTTTCAAAAACTACTTCATCACCTTTTTTGGGAATTCTTCCCATCAGATCAAAAACAAATCCTCCAAGAGTTTCGTAATCGTTCTTGGGCAGATTTACACCAATTTTTTCTTCTAATTCATTCAGGTTAATTTTCGCATCCACCAGAAAAACCCCTTTTCCAGGACTTGAAATCAGCTCTACTTCTTCATCATATTCATCCCTTATCTCACCAACTATTTCTTCAAGTATATCCTCGATTGTCACAAGTCCGGCAGTGCCTCCATATTCGTCAACAACAATTGCCAACTGAATATTTTTCTGCTGGAATTCCTTCAAAAGCTCATCAACTTTTTTGGATTCAGGAACAAAATAGGGTTTGCGCATTATTTTGCCTATATCAACTGGTTTTTCCCCTCTCAGCCAGTACTGGAACAGGTCTTTTGCGTGAAGAATCCCTACTACATCATCCACTTTCCCTTCGTAAACAGGGATCCGGGAATACTGGCACTCTACAATCTGCCTAACCACTTCTTCAAAAGGTGTATCCTTGCTGACCCTGACCATATCTGTTCTTGGAACCATTATCTCCTTTACAGATATTTCGCTAAGCTCAAAGATGCTGCTCAGCATCTCTCTTTTTTCAGGCTCCAACACCCCTTCTTTATCGCTCACATTAATAAGATATTCGATTTCTTCCTGTGTTATGAAAGGCCCTTCCTTTGAAACTTTTCCTCCCAATAAATTTATCATCCCTCTTGAAATGTTCATTAATACCATTGTAACTGGATACAGAAGCCACACAAATATTTTCATTAAAAAAATTGCGGGTATTGCTAATTTTTCAGCATGGTACTTTGCGTAGGTTTTTGGTGATATTTCGCAAAAAACTAAAATAATAAAAGTAAGTAACCCAAAGCTTATGCTCTCGCCAGCTTTTCCAAAAACTCTAAAAATATATACTGCCGTAATAAAAGAAGCCAGAATATTAGCAACCGTATTACCGACCAAAATTGTGGCTAAAACTAAATTAGGATCGCTAAGCCATAGTTCTAATAATTTAGCCCTCTTCTTCCCGCTTTCAACTAAATGTTTGGTTTTTAAATGCCCTAAGGAAGTTAATACTGTTTCAGAAGCTGAAAATATTACTGAAAGTATTAAGCAAATAATCACCCCCAGGGGTTCTATCCAACTTAGCGATGAATTATCCAAACTCTTTTAACCTCATTAAAAAGAAGTTAAGTATCTCCTTCCTTCTCAAGTATTTCAAATAACTTATATCTCCTTTTACCATGTGTCAATATTCAAGTTTAAAAACTCAGGAGCCTCTAATAGATATCTTTTTAATAAAATTAATTAAAAAAACAGATGCCGTCAAGCGAAATAACCGCTATGTACTCTTTGGTAAGGAAATAAAAGACTTTCAAAATACTATTGTATTTTGAAAGTCTTTTTCTTTTTTAAGGTTGTACTTCTGAGTTCCTTGATTTTATCTCTTATCATTGCTGCCTTTTCAAACTCGAGCTTTTTGGCGGCTTTGCGCATATTTTCTTCAAGAATTACAATCTGGTTTTCAATATCCCCATATAGAGGTTCCATCTCTTCCTCAACCTCTAAAGGAACTGTATAGTAGTCTGCTTCGCAGATACTTATAAATATGTCAGAGATAGATTTTTTTATTGACTCCGGAGTAATGTTATGTTCCTCGTTATATATTCTTTGAACTTCTCTCCTCCTCTCAGTCTCTTCAACAGCTCTTTTTATGGAACCTGTAATAGTATCAGCATACATTATTACCTTGCCTGAAATATTTCTTGCTGCTCTGCCAGAGGTCTGGATAAGAGATGTTTCTGAACGTAAAAATCCCTCTTTATCAGCATCAAGTATTGCCACAAGGGATACTTCAGGTATATCCAGCCCCTCCCTTAAAAGATTTATTCCAATTAATACATCAAATTTACCAAGGCGCAGATCCCTGATAATCTCAATCCGCTCAAGGGTTTCTATTTCAGAATGGAGATACTTTACCCTTATTCCCAATTCCCTGTAATAATCAGCTAAATCCTCGGCTGATCTTTTAGTAAGGGTAGTAACCAAAACCCTTTCATTCTTTTCTATACAGAGTCTTATTTCATTTAAAAGATCATCTACCTGAGAAGAAACAGGTTTTATTACTATTTCAGGGTCTTTTAGTCCTGTGGGCCTGACAATCTGTTCAACTATTTCTCCTCTTGACTTTTCAAGTTCATAAGGCCCTGGAGTAGCTGAAACATATATTACCTGTGGTATTTTTATCTCGAACTCTTCAAAATTTAACGGCCTGTTATCCAGGGCAGATGGCAGGCGAAACCCGAATTCAACAAGGGTCATCTTTCTCGACCTGTCCCCCCAGTACATTCCCCCTATCTGTGGAACTGTTACATGGCTTTCATCTATTATGTATAATGCGTCTTCCGAAAAGTAGTCCAGCAAAGTATGAGGGTGTTCCCCGGGACTTCTGCCGTCAAGGTAACGGGAATAGTTTTCTATCCCTTGGCAAAAGCCTATCTCCTTAATCATCTCTAAGTCAAACATTGTCCGCTGATATAGCCTCTGGGCTTCAAGTAATTTATTCTGGTTTTTAAACCACTCTACTCTCTGTTCTAATTCCATCAAAATCTCTTCCTGGGCAATTTTCATTCTTTCAGGAAAAGTTACATAGTGACTGTTTGGATGGATAGCAATTTTCTCGATCTCCCTTGTTGGCTTGGACTTTATCAAATCAATTCCTCTTATCCTTTCTATTTCATCACCAAAAAGTTCAATGCGTATGGGGTTATCTTCATATGCTGGAAACAGGTCAATAACATCTCCCCTGACCCTGAATGTTCCTCTGTGAAAATCAATATCATTTCGCGAATACTGTATCCCCACAAGCCTCTTTAAAATTTCATTCCTTTCTATCCTTTGCCCTTTTTCAAGAGGGAGGTGCATTTTATGATAACTCTCAGGGGAACCAAGACCATATATACACGAGACGCTTGCTACTATGATTACATCCCTTCGTTCAAACAAGGCTTTCGTAGCACGGTGTCGCAATTTATCAATTTCTTCATTTATGGAAGTCTCTTTTTCTATATAGGTATCAGTTTGTGGGATATAGGCTTCTGGCTGATAGTAGTCATAGTAGCTGACAAAATATTGAACTGCATTCTCCGGAAAAAATTCCTTGAACTCTGTGTAGAGCTGGGCAGCTAAAGTTTTGTTGTGGGCAATTACTAAGGTCGGCTTCTGAATTTCTTCTATAACCTTTGCGATTGTAAAAGTTTTACCTGAACCTGTTACTCCTAAGAGGACTTGATGTTTTTTATTTGCTCTGATCCCCTGGTTTAACCTCTCAATTGCCTTTGGTTGGTCTCCTTTTGGCTTAAAAGGAGATATGAGGGTGAATCTATCCATAACCAATATTCATAAAAGCGAGTATCCTAAAAGTCTCTTAAGATAATACTAAATGCCAAAGCTCAAAATCCAAAATAAACTCAAAGCTCAAATACCAAATGTTAAAATATTTGGTTTTACATTTTGAAATTTTATCCATTCGGCTTTGCTCAGGATCAACCCTGAGTTTATCTAAGGGTTGGATTTATTTTGCAATTTTTTAAGTTCACATCGCTAATTCTCGGAAACCGGTATCTTTATTGACCCTATGACCATGTCTTGCACTTCCTTCATGCTGCCATCCATTACGCACCCGGCAGCATTCTTATGACCTCCGCCTCCAAAATTTTTTGCGATTTCAGCAACGTTTATACTCCCCTTTGACCTGAAACTTACCTTCACTTTGCTTTCACCGATCTCCCTGAACATCAGGGCTACTTCAACACTCTTTATCTCTCTTGCAAAGTTAATGAACCCCTCAGCATCAGATGGGGATGTTCCTGTTTTTTTGAAAAAATCCTTTGTAAGAGTCAGCCATGATATTTTGTTATCATTACTGATCTCTAAGTTATTAAGAACCAGTCCAAGAAGTTTTTGAGACTGAAAGGACTTGCTTTCATAGAGGTTCAGGGAAATTTCCAAGGGATCAATATTGTAGTTCATTAATTCAGACGCAATTTCAAACGCTGCTGGAGTTGAATTCGAATATCTGAAACCTCCTGTATCTGCAAAAATACCCGTAAACAGGCACGTGGAAATCTCCTTGTCAATCTCTACATCTAACTCCTTAATTATCCGGTATACCATTTCAGCAGTTGATGAGGAACAACTATTGACAATGTCATAGTCACTTCCATTCTGATTAGAGATATGATGGTCAATATTTATCAGGGCAGTTTTGTAGTTTTCAGAGCTAAAGATATTTCCGCATCTCTCCAGGTTTTCACAGTCTATAAGTACGGCTATATCATAACACTCGCCGACTTTGCAGGTCTGATGAATTTTATTTACATAAGGAAGAAACATCAGATTCCCAGGAACGGCATGCAGGTTTTTTATGGTTGCAGTCTTGCCCATTTTCCATAAAGCCATAGCCAATGCCAATTCTGATCCTATGGCATCGCCATCCGGATTCCGGTGGGTAGTTAAAAGGAAACTTTTTGATATTCTGATTGCTTCCACTGCCTTTTTCATTTCTCCCAACTTTCTTTTTTCTTAAGCTCCTGAAGTATCCTGTCTATACGGTCTCCGTACTCTATAGAAGAGTCATAGACAAATTCTATCTCGGGGATTCTGTGGAAGTTGACTCTTTTTTTCAGTTTCGCCCTTAAATAACCCGTCGCACTCTTCAAGCCCTGGATAGTCAGTTCTCTGTCCTTTTCTTCTCCCATGATACTGACAAAAACTTTAGCATGGGATAAATCATAGGTAGTCTCCACGGCCGTTATTGTAATAAAGCCTATCCTCGGGTCCTTGATCTCCTTAAACAGGATATCTGCCACCTCTTCATGAAGAAGCTCATTAATTCTGTCAATCCGTTTGTACCTCATAAAATAAATGGATAATTAAATCTTAATTTCTAAATCCTAAATTTTAATTTGCAATCCCCTGTGGTCTTGCCAGAGGGTTACCTTACTTCTGTCATTCCCGCGAAAGCGGGAATCCAGACGTCGTCCCTGCGAAAGCAGGGAACTATTAAATGAATTAGATTCCTGTTTTTACAGGAAACCCTGGATTCCGCATTCCCCGCTTTCGTGAGGACAGGCGTGTGCGGAATGACAAAATCGGTATATAAATTATGTTTAGATGCCCTGTGGTCTTGCCATAAGGTAGTTCGTTAAAAGTATTTATAAAATTTCTATAGTATAATCCAGGAGTTCGCCGACTCCCATATCTTCAACCATATTAACTACCTGATCAAGAGTGCTCTGAACTATTTTCCGGTCATTGCTAACCGTTGCAAATCCAATAGATGTGACCTGCCATAGATCCTGGTCATCGACTTCTGATATTGAAACGTTGAATCTATGCCTTACCCGGTCTTTTATCTTACGGACAATGTACCTTTTGCTTTTTAGTGATTGGCTGTCGGGAATTCTTAATACTATTTTACAGGCTCCAATGACCATGGATAACTAAACTAAATATGTAAAACAACTTCTCTATATCAGATAGGCAGGGTTTTCTAACCCTGCTAACAGGTGGGTAGGGGCGACTTTAGTCGCTCATAAAATAAGGAGGCTAAAGCCTCCTCTACCCTCAATAGCTTTGATTGTTTTATTAAAGTTTCTTTACAACCTTTTCCTGAATATATGATTCAATAATATCGCTGACTTTAATATCATTGAAATTTTCTAAACCGATTCCACATTCATAGCCAGTCATAACTTCCTTAGCATCATCCTTAAACCGTCTGAGCGAAGTAATTTTGCCCTCATAAACTACAACATTATCCCGTACAAGCCTCGCCTGAGAACTTCTTGTAACCTTACCATCAACTATATAACAACCGGCAATAGTTCCAATTTTAGGAATATTAAACGCTTCCCTGACCTCGGCTCTCCCAATAACTTTTTCTTTATAAGTTGGTTCCAGCAATCCTTCCATTGCAGCTTTAATATCATTTACAGCGTCATAGATGACTGAATAAAAGCGCATGTTAACCCCTTCTTTTTCTGCGAGCTGAGACGCTTTTACTTCAGGTCTGATATTGAAGCCTATTATTATTGCATTTGAAGCTGAGGCGAGTATAACATCGCTTTCTGTTACACCTCCTGTCGCCGAGTGAATTATCTCCAACCTTACAGCATCCGTAGACAGTTTTTCCAGTGAATCTCTCAGAGCCTGTGCAGAGCCCTGGACATCACTCTTTAAAATTATTCTTAGTTCTTTAACAGAACCCTGTTTAATCTGGTTATAAAGGTCCTCAAGTGTTATCTTACTTAATTTTGCAAGGGATATTTCTCTCTGTTTTTGCTGCCTCAGAAGGCTTATCTGCCTTGCTTTTTTATCGTCCTCAACAACAACAAAAGAATCTCCTGATTGGGGTACTCCGGACATCCCTAACACTTCAACAGGAATTGATGGTGTTGCAAAATAAATTTTTTTGCCCACATCATTAATCATTGCACGTACCTTACCCCAATGAATGCCTGTTACAAACGGATCGCCAACTTTCAATGTCCCGGCCCGGATAAGAATCGTTGCGACTGGTCCGCGGCCTCTGTCCAGTTTTGCTTCAATAACCGTACCAACTGCTCTGCGGCTTGGGTTTGCCTTCAGCTCTAACATTTCAGCCTGTAACAGGATCATTTCCAGAAGCTCTTCAATCCCCATCCGTTTTTTTGCTGAAACTTCAACGAAAATCGCATCTCCTCCCCATTCTTCAGGAACAATGCTATAATCGCTCAATGCCTGTCTTACCTTCTTTGGATCCGCATTTGGTTTATCAATTTTATTTACCGCTACAATTATCGGGACTTTTGCTGCTTTGGCATGGTTTAGGGCCTCTACGGTCTGGGGCATTACGCCGTCATCGGCAGCTACCACAAGAACAACTATGTCTGTTACCTGAGCTCCTCTTGCCCGCATCGCGGTAAAGGCCTGGTGCCCCGGTGTATCCAGAAAAACAATGTTCCCTTTTTCAAGCTCTACATGGTAGGCCCCGATGTGCTGGGTTATTCCTCCAAACTCGCTTCCTATTATATTTGTCTGTCTTATAGCATCCAGAAGCGACGTCTTCCCGTGATCTACGTGTCCCATAATAGTTACAACAGGAGGCCGCGGCTGAAGGTTTTCTTCATCCTTCTTGGATTCATAAATTAAAGACTCATCATTAAGGGAATCAACCCGTACATCAAACCCGTAGCTTTTAGCCAGGGTTTTCGCTGTCTCCAGGTCCACCAGCTGATTGATGGATGCCATCATACCCATGCCCATTAAATTTTTTATAATATCTTTTGGCTCCGTGTTAAGCTTTTCTGAAAGCTCCTTCACAGTAACAGACTCAGAAAGCTCTATAATATTCTCCTTAACTTCCGGTTCTGGCAAAGGATGGATTGGTTGCTCAGCTTCAGGCATTGATTGAATAACTTCTGCAGTTTCTTTCACAGGAGATACCTTTTCTTCTTTCAGTTCAACCTGCTCAGGTTCAGGCTCCGGCTCTTTTGCAGCCTTAGCCTTTTCTGGTTTCTTAGCTCTTTTTTTTGCAACTGCACCTTCTTTAGGAACAGCAGCAGATTTTTTAGTTTTCTGATCCGGAGCTTTTTCCTTTTTTCCCTTCTTAAAAATTTCCTCAACCAGGCGGCACGTATTTTCGTCCAGGGCATTCATATGGCTTGAAATCTCTATCCCCTCCGGCTTTAACTTTTCTATCAGATCAGCGCTGGAAATACCCAACTTTTTTGCTAACTGGTGAACTCTTACACTTTTCAATTATTGATCTCCTGGTTTTGCTTTATTTTTTTAGCTGATTCAATCAAGGCCTCTGCTTTCTTTTTTCCGATACCCGGCACGGAGCATAAATCTTCTACTGTTGAGTTTACAATGGAATCAATATCCTTGTAACCTTTTTCAAATAAGGCTTCTGCTATTTTTGTACCAACATTTTCAAGCTTTGCAAGAGCATTTTTATCATCAAGCTCCTTCGCTTTTTTTTCCTCTTTTTTATTTTCTAATTCGCTCTGACCAAAAATAGCAAGATGCAGTCCGGTCAGTTTACTTGCAAGTTTAACATTTTGTCCCTTCCTGCCTATTGCAAGAGACAATTGGTCGTCCGGTACAATAACCTCAGCACTTTTATTTCCTTCATCAAAGGTTATCTTTGAAATTTGTGCTGGGCTCAGGGCGTTTGTTATAAATTCCTGATACTTAGCTGACCACCTGACTATGTCGATTTTTTCACCACTAAGCTCCCTTACAATTGCCTGAACCCTTGTACCCTTCATCCCAACACAAGCTCCTACAGCATCCACATCAGAATCGTGGGAAAGCACCGCAATTTTTCCCCTCCAGCCAGGATCCCTTGCCGCCCCTTTTATCTCTACTATCCCCTGGTATATCTCCGGTACTTCCATCTCAAAAAGTTTTATTAAAAAGTTAGGATGGGTACGGGAAAGGAGGATCTGGACTCCTTTGGGACCCATTTTTACTTCCAGCACATAGACCCTTATACGGTCTCCTTTATTATACCTCTCTTTTATTATCTGCTCCCTCACCAGGAGGATACCTTCGGTCTTCACAAGGTCTATTATTATATTTCCCTGCTCTATCTTCTGAACAATCCCGTTCACTACCTGGCCCTGTTTCTGGACAAACTCGCTATATATTTGATCCCTTTCAGCCTCCCTTACCTTCTGAACAATTATCTGTTTGGCAGTTTGAGCAGCAATTCTTCCAAAATCAATTGACTCTAACTTTACTTCCAGTTCTTCTCCTGCAGACGCTGAAGGCTTTATTTTTCTCGCTTCATCAAGAGAAATCTCAGCCTTTGGGTCTTCAACTGCTGAAACAATTTTCTTAGTAAGATAGAGTTCAACCTCACCGGTCTTTTCATTGAACCGGGCAAAAATATTCTCTATATTCCCGTATTTTTTTCTTGAAGCAGACAGGACAGCAGATTCAATTGCATTGATAAGAATATTACGATCAATACCCTTGTCTCTTCCTATCTGATCTAAAACCTGAACTAACTCGTTTCCCATAAATTTAAAACCTTATCTCCTGAGAGGCTTTTGCAATTATTGGAAAAGGAATCTCCAACGACCTCTCCTCTCCTTCAAGCTCTAACAAAACTCCATCGGAAGTAACCTCTAAAATTTTCCCTATAAAACTGACCTTCTCTTCAACAGCCTCACAAGTCGAAATATTCACTAATCTTCCAAGACATCTTTTAAAATCTGCCGGTGTTTTAAGAGGTCTATCTATCCCCGGAGATGAGACCTCTAATATAAAGCTTCCAGGGAATATGTCCTCTACATCAAGTATCCTGCTAAGCTGTTCACTTACATTTTCGCAGTCATTTATACTTATTCCACCTTGTTTATCAATAAAAATTCTTAAAAGATATCCTCTTTTCCTCTTTTTGACATTTATCTCTACCAGTTCTATCCCTTCTTCTGAAATAATCGGGCTAAGAAGCTCTTTTACCTTTTCTGTAATATCAAGCATTATTCACTATCAAGCAATGCCATTTCTGCTATAAATGGTATAAACTAAGGATAGAGCGAGGTCCCCAGACCTCGCTGCAGGTTAGGTCAGAAGACCCTAACCTACCCATATTGGTACTCCTAAACTATTATCTACCAAGGTTTGCCCTGTCCCTGCATTTTTGTTCTCCACCCAAGGGACAGCCTTTACGGCTGTCCCTTATCTAATTAGCAACCCTATCATCTACCTCTCAAAACCTGTCTTTACCTAATCGAATAATATTTAAAACTATATTCTTTGGACTAACTAATTTCAAAAAACAAAAGAGCGGGAAAACCCACTCTTATGTTTTATCTCGCACCTGGTTTTAACCTAAATTATTTTTAGATTATCTATTGAAAAAAAGCAAGAGAAAAGTTGCGGATTTATTGGTTCAATTTCCGCAGGCCCTTAAGTTTCAGCTGAATCTCCTTCCTTCCATTCCAGTTATTAAAAGAAGGGGAATAAATAACCTGATAAGTTTCAGAATGTTGCCCAATATCAAAGGAGCCACCCATTTTAAAACCAATAGAGTTAAATACCGTAGAATCCTGGATTATTTTTAATTTTAAATGATCCTTCCCCACAATTCTTGGTTCGCCTTCAATTCGTATATTAGATGAGATTAAATTTGGTTCCGGGTTTGCTATGCCAAATGGTGCGAGTTTCT
>MGDB01000114.1:0-14114 GCA_001790645.1 Candidatus Schekmanbacteria bacterium GWA2_38_11 | reverse complement strand
GGCAAAATTGTTTTATTTTTTCCTTCTCAATAGTTAATCCGGCTGCTGATTTATGCCCGCCGTAACTTTTTAAATACTGGCTGCAATGCTTCAGGGCTTTATAAATATTAAAATCAACGGCAGACCTGGCTGAACCTTTTCCATTATCCCCTATCAAAACAGCAGGTCTACTGTATGATTCTGAAATCCTGGATGCAACTATCCCCAATATGCCCGGATGCCATTTCTCATCAGAAAGGACTATCACTCTTTCATTTTCTAAATCTACTGACTTTTCTATTTTTTCTTTCGCTTCCTCTAATATTTTCTTTTCTATTGACTGCCTTGTGCGGTTTTCTTTATCCAAAAATTTTGTGATTTTCTGAGCTACATCTTTTTTCTTTGTAGTCATCAGATTTACACAGTAATTAGCAGACCCAAGCCTCCCTGCAGCATTGACCATCGGAGCAAGGAGAAACCCCACGTGCCAGGAAGTAAGTTCCTTTTTATCAAATCCTGATATTTTTATTAATTCCTCTATCCATGTAAATTCGTTTGATTCAGATGTCAAAGACTCGAAATCCCCAGAGTCCCGGGATTCACTTGAATCCTTGAATCCTTGAATCCTCGAACCCTTCATGAGCCACAATCCTTCCTTTACAAGAATTCTGTTTTCTCCAGTTAGACTTGCTACATCCGCTACTGTGCCAAAAGCTGATAAAATTATTAACTCATTTAAAAGCTCCTCAGAGCATTTATCTCCAAGAAAAGCCCTTGCGAATTTATATGCCACGCCGACCCCTGCCAGTTCCTTAAACGGATAATTGCATTCATGCTGTCTTGGGTTTAAGATTGCAAAGCCATCAGGAATTGTGCTGTCAGGGAGATGGTGGTCAGTGACGATCAGGTCAAGGCCGATCTCCCCTGCAAGATCAATCTCACGAAAACTATTTATTCCCGTGTCTGCTGTTATTAAAAGGCTGAACCCCTCATCATTAGATTTTTTAATTATCTCCGGATTAAGTCCATACCCCTCGGTAAGCCTGTTAGGAATATAAAAGGAAGGGGTAATACCAAATTCCCTGAGTGCAATTAGCAGAAGGGAAGTAGCTGTTACACCGTCAGCATCATAATCTCCAAATACCAACACCTTTTCATTGTCTTTCTTTGCCTTAAAAACCCTTTCAACAGCCTTGTCCATATCTTTCATAAGAAAAGGGTTGTGCAAATCATTTAGACCACCTTCGAGGAAAAAGATAGCTTCTTCTTTACTTGCTATACCACGGTTTATGAGGATTTGTGCTGTTGTTTTTGAAATTGACAAAGAGCGGGCAATCTCTTCCCGAAGTGTTAAATTCTGAGGATATAGCTTCCAGTTATCGTTTTCCATCTATCATTTCCCTGCGTAATTTTCAGATATAACCAGACTTTTAAAAATGTAGAAACTGGCCCTTACAGATTGTTGAGAAAGTAGAATTAAACCAATAATTGCCTGCCTGTAGAGGCGGGCTCTGTCACTGCTCGCAATCAGGAATCTCTTCTCAGAGATTTCATATATTTATTGCGCACCCTGAGGAAAAAATCCGTAGTAGTTTTGAGTTTATAATCAGGATATGTCCATGGGTTAAATTCAACATGGCCCTTTTTAAAATTCAAGGTAATCTCAGCAAATATCCCGCCCCGCAGATATATCCGGTGCTGATAGTTTTTTGTGGTTGCAAGGACAAGTTTTGAAGGAGTTATATAGCCTGGGTCAATATTTATTCTGCGGTCCCCATCCTCCCTTTGATACCTTTCTTCAATCGAGTTCGTATAAAGCTTTATTTCAGCAAGGGTTGACTTATCTACTAATTCTTTCGCAGTAACAAATCCTTTTTCTAACCCTACTCCCATCTCTTTTTCGTAATAACCTGTCAGGTCAAATCTGAACGGGGGTACTTCCTCATCCATTTCACCAAACTTTTCAGTTAAATTCTTTAAAGCCTGGCTATAGACAGTTTCATCAGAATATAATATTGCAAAAAAAAGCTTTGCCTTTGCCGGGAGTTTTATCTTCCCCATTTGTGGAAATTTTATTTTCTAAATTAAAAATTTAGTTAATTTTAAGTAAAAATAAGGATGATGTCAATCTTATTAGTTATTCAAAATATTAAAGAGGGAAATTTATTCTTTAGGATTTAAATTTAAGTGTCCTCTCAAATGTAGGGTTTGAGTTTCAATCCTTGTTTTAATGGATGCTCCTCTCAAACTTCTTTCTGTGCTCTTATTAGTCTTTTTGATTGACAATGCAATGCGAGGATTTTTAACTAATATTAAATCACACAATTTTCAATTTTCTCCAAAGATGTATAATTAATAGGATAACAGATGTCAGCACGGGTGTTTTCGGCAAGATAACGATTTTATTTCCCTGCTACTCTCAGCTTGTTGACATAGTTTCGCCACGCACCTTTTGGAGAGCGGGACTGATTTGAGGTATATACAAGAGTTATTAGGGCATGCTCACAGTAAAACTACCGAGATTTATACCCATGTTAGCACCAAAAGCATAAGCAAAATTCGAAGTCCATTGGACAGTTTAGACTTGAAGAAAAGAGGTAATGACTGACAGTATTTGTCACGAAAAGGGAATCTCAAACTTTTCAGCCAGAGGTGGAATAAACGAAATACTTCGTCTATCATCCCAAATCTGTAATAAAAAACGAAATAGTTTGCTTGTGTACAAGTTATCTGAAATTGCGTGCACAAGAAATTTCCAGGATTTTTAACTGCCCAATATCTCTTCAAAAGTTCTTAGAAACCCCTCTCCCTCAGAGGATTTGTCAAATTCCTTTAGCCACTCTTTTATATACTGAATATCAATCGCAGGGTTTTTCAGGATAATAACTCTTACATCTTCCAAATCCCTTGGCCTGCCTGCAAAGATTTTGTGGATTATCACATCTTCAGGTGAAGCAAAAAAGACTTCCTCTCCCGATACTGTTACCTTCTTTGCCTTTTTTATTGCTTGCGTTTCATAAGGAGTAAAAGAAAAAATAAAATCAACCCTTATCTGTGTTCCTTCATCTCTTGCTGGCAGTACGAATGTTTTTTTAACAAAGTCCTCAAAATTTTCAGGGATTATTTTAAGACCAATATCTTTTAATACCTCAATAATTTCAGATACCCTATTAATGCTTATGCCAAGCGTTATATCAATGTCCCTTGTTAACCTCGGAGAACCGTAGAATAGAACTGCTTGTCCGCCTATAATCATATAGGGAATCCTGTACTTATCAAGGGCTCCGGTTATTCTTACTATAAGTTCTTCAAACATGAATTCAATATCCTTGCGATTTTAATGTCTATCTCTATATCCTCAAGAGGGTCCTTTGGAGGAAGCACTCCAAGGCTTACTCCTTCCTGCCACATTGCCTCAAAAATTTTCAGGGCATCATGATAGGACAATTTTTCAGCTTTAAGCTCTTCTCTCTCAAATTCTTCCCAAATTTTTTTATCTTTAATCATTTTTTATTCTGAGGCGGTATGGAAATCTTTCTTCGCCAAGGATTTCAAGAATCCATATAGTTTGCATAAACTTGAGTGCTGAAGACCTGAAGGCTGAAGTTCTGAAGAGGCTTTTGGTATCAATCTTCAGATCTGATGAGTTTTTAATAATTATAAATATCCAATCTAAAAAATCAACAAAATTAACTAATAGTAAAGCTAATTTGACTAAGTCTATAATAAAGAGTAGAAAAAAGTAGATTTAGAAATATGTGAAATTTGTCAAACTTTATCATGCTTAAAATATCAATATTTCTGCTCCAAAAATGAACAGATTAATTTGTGCATTGTAGTAATAGTTATGGAAAGAGTTTTCCAGATACTATCAAATGATGAGTTAGAAACTAAAAAAATCCCAAAACCATCTTTCCTGTAAACTACTTCGCAAATTCAAGGTTGATTTCCCTGCGTTTTAAATCTATTTCAGTGACCTTTACCTTTACCCTGTCGCCAAGCCTGTAAACTTTCTTATTGTGCCTCCCCTTCAGGCAATGTTTTTCCTCAATGAAAAAATAATAATCATCCTTAAGGCTTGATACCCTGACCATTCCATCCACAAAAAGGTCACTGATCTCAACAAAAATCCCGTAGGCGGTTACCCCGGAAATAATACCTGAAAATATACTGTCTTTCTTGTCATAGAGAAATTCAATTTTTTTAATCTCAATAATTTCTCTTTCTGCATTTTCCGCAACCCTTTCTCTGACAGAAGAATGGGTTGCAATATTATGGAGTTTCTCTTCAAACCCTGATTCCGCACTTTTAGTCAAACGTCCGTGGTTTAATATTTTCTTTAAAATTCTATGTACCATAAGGTCCGGATAGCGTCTTATAGGAGACGTGAAATGGGTGTACATCTTTGAGGCAAGGCCGAAGTGACCAATGTTATCTTTTGAATAAAAAGCGTGCTTCATGGAACGCAGAAGCAAAGATGATATCAGGTGTTCTACAGGAGTACCTTTAACCTTTCTTATTAAGCCCTGAAGGGCTTTGGGAACTATCTTTCCTATGCCTTTGAGGTCATAACCCAAATCTTTTATAAACTCATTAAACTCCTTTATTTTTTCACTATCAGGTTTTTCATGGACCCTGTAAAGGGAGGGAATATGATTCAGGAAAAGGTGGGATGCAACCGTTTCATTGGCTGCGATCATGAATTCTTCTATTATTTTATGGGCAATATTTCTCTCAGATTTTAAAATGTTTGTTATATCTCCTGTCGCATCTATGATAAATTCCGGTTCCGGAAGGTCAAAATCAAGACTCCCTCTCTTATCCCTCTTTTCTTTCAGCAATAAACACAGCTCTACCATATTCATGAAACTATCAAGTAAGTAAGAGTACCTTCCAATCAGCTTTTTATCCGAATCAACCAGAATCTTTTTTGTATCCTCATAGGTCATCCTTTCATTACTTGAAATTACAGACTCAAACAGCTCATACCCTATCCTCTCACCATCCCTATTAAACTCCATAAGGACTGTTAATGTCAGACGCGGCTCATTCGGTTTCAGGCTGCAAATATCATTGGATAATCTTTCAGGAAGCATTGGAATGCAGAGATCGGGAAAATAAATGCTTGTACCTCTCAGGAAAGCATCACTGTCAAGAGGACTCTCCTCTCTGACATAATGGGCAACATCAGCAATATGGACCCATAGCTTATAATTTCCCTTTTCAGTTTTTTCTATTGATACGGCATCATCAAAATCTCTGGCCTTCTCGCCATCAATTGTCACAGTCGGAAGGGACTGCAAATCCACTCTTTTTGCTATCTCTTTTTTATCAGGATGGGAACAATTCAATGATTCCCTGTTTGCATTTTCAGAAAACTTCTGTGGGATTTCATATTTTTCAATAGCAACCTTTGTCTCAATAAACCTGTCCTGAGGAAACCCTAATATCTTTGCAATCCTTCCTTCCGGGTTGCGGTTAGGCACCGGGTATTTTGTAATCTCTGCAAGGACTAACTGGCCATTTTTTGCACCTGATTTTTCATCAAGCGGAATATATATGTCCTGAAATAAATCCCTCCCTTCAGGCAGTACCCAGCCGTGGTCTTTTTTATCCTCAAAAATTCCCACCAGTCTTTTATGAGAGCGTTTTAAAATCTGAACAACCCTCCCCTCAGACTTTCTCTTTTTTGGTCTCTTCTCAATCCTTGCAATGGCAATGTCCTCGTGCATGGCACCGCTGAGATTATTGGCATGGATGTAAAGATCTTCCTCGCCTTCTTTAAGCGGTATAATAAAGGCAAAACCTTTCCTGTTCATTTTCACTTTACCGACAACAAGGTTCATCCTCTCAGGAACCCCAAAGCGGCCGTCTTTAATCTTTACAACATCCCCTGCCAGCCTGAGATCTTCAAGTAAATCCTCAAAGACTTTCCTGTATTTTTTTGATACCTTGAAGTGAGATATAAGCTCTGTGAGATCCAGAGGCTTATAAGAGGATTTCCGCATGTATTGAAGGATATCTTCTTTTCTGATTTTCATAATTAATTAACTTCCTTATATTATTAATACCTTTGGGGTCAGGCGAGACCTGCCTGCTGGCAGGCAGGTCTCGCCTGACTTTTACTAAAGTGTTTTAATGTATATCTTATGAAGTAATAAATCAATTACTAAAACTAATTCTTCACGTAAATGATAGGCGGGTCATTCCTGTCCCGCCTTACGAAGTGGCGGGGTTAGAAAACCTCGCCTATAGAGTCAGGTTAAATTCATTCTGAAAAAATCTCTGTAATCTCACCTGAATCTGTGTAATCAGAGATCTCTCTCAAAGATCTCCTAAAAAAGGCTTGCAAAAAAAATATCATAATGTTAAAAAATTAGATTTAAGGAGATTAATTTTGGAAGAATGTGTTGAAAGAATATCAGAGAAAAAGTCCTTACTCATGACTTTTGTATTGGCGTTTTTATTCCCCGGAGGAGGACATTTCTATTTAGGTAAAAGGGGCAGGTCAGCAATAATATTTTTGTTTCTAACAGCTCTTTCCTTTGCAGGACTACAATTTTTCGGGACTTTTTTTATTCCCCAGGGAGAGATGAGCGATCAGGTTTTTTCAAAAATATTTATTTTTCTTTCTGTTATTGTACAGTTATTCAACGGGATATTCTATCTGATCTTAGCAGGCTTTAAAATGACAATCCATATGCCGCATATAAACGCTACGGTAGGAATGCCTGGAATGAGTGAAATCGGAGGTACCTTTATTATAATTTCCGGGCTTTTAAATATGCTGATTATGATGGATGCCTATGACATTGCAGTGGGGAAGAAGGGCTAAAACCTGCTGACAATGTTGAAAGTAGTGGTAGAGTCAAACTAAGAGCCATGGCAAATTTCAGAACTCATGATATTAAAAACTTAAAGGACTAAAATTTAATTTCAAATTTTGAACTTTGAATTTATTTTGTCATTTGCCTGCCGGCAGGCAGGGATTTTGTTATTTGTTATTAACATGAATAAGTCATTAAACACAATTCTTCCCTTGCAGTAAGGGGCGTGTTAAAATGTATTTGGTAAGAAAGGATATTAAATGTTCCAGGTTTTGAGTCTTATTTTTTTAGCGGTTGTTGTTTCTACAATATGGGGAATCTTAGACTTCGATGAGAGAGAGGATAATTTATTTTTATGTTTTAAGAATGGAATCTATGCATTATTTGGTTTAATAGGTATGACCATAGGTCTTGGTTTAATAATTTCTCTCCTGTCTTGAGTTTTAACTTCCCATTTTTATGATTATAAGAAGCTTAATTGTTTTTTTTAATTTACTACCCTTTGTTTTATCCTTTTTAAGGGATCAAAGGAAATTTATTTTTTTTGGAAGTTCTCTTATAGTTACAAAAGCTGCCCATCTGAAAAGAGCTAAAAAGCTAACGGCAAAGATAGCCCATCTTGGTCCTACTTTCATAAAATTGACACAAATTTTAAGCAGCAGAGCAGACCTTTTACCTGAAATCTACCTTAACCAGCTATCAACTTTGCAGGACAAAGTACCGCCCCTTGAGACAAAAAAAATCATAAAGGTAGTTGAAAATGAATTTAATAAACCGATTGGAGAAATTTTTGAAAAATTCTCTGATGAGTCCATAGCCGCTGCTTCTCTTGGGCAAGTGCACCGCGCAACTTTTAAAGGAGAGGATGTCGTGGTAAAGGTGCTTCGGCCCGGGGTTGAAGAGCTGATATCTGTAGATATATCGATCTTAATGATAATAATAAACTTTTTGCTCCGGGTATTCCCTACTCATGAAATCAATATCCTTAGCACCATAGTCAGGGAATTTTCAAAAATAATCAAAGAAGAAATGAATTTCTCCAGAGAAGCAGAAAATGTTCTCCGCTTTCAGAAAAATTTTGCAGGAAATGAAAATATTATAATACCAGATGTTTATATGGAACTTAACACAAAGAGGGTTTTGGTTCTTAAGTATTACAAAGGCATAAAGATCGATCAGATCGAAGAACTGACCAGGATTAACCTGGACATAAAAAAGATATTAGAAAACCTTATAATTATATATTCCCAGCAGGTTTTAATCGATGGTTTTTTTCATGCTGACCCCCATCCTGGAAATATCTTTGTAAACCAAGAGGGTAAGATTATACTTTTAGATTTTGGGATGGTAATAACTATTGATGAAGAAACAAAGCGGGAACTGGTAAAAACAGCTATTGCGGGTGCTAATAGAAATTTTGATGGTCTGATGGAAGGACTTTCAATGCATCCTTCAGGACCTGAAATTAACCTCACAGTCCTGAAGGATGCAGCAGAGATGATGATGAACATTTTTGATAAGAAAAAGATTTCTAAAAAGAGGATAAAGGAACTTTCTAATGAAATATTCAATACATTTTATCATTTCCCCCTTAATCTTCCCTCAAATCTCGTCTACCTTTTTAAGACAGCAATCTTAATAGAAGGGATAGGAATGAAGTATGATCCGGATTTTAACGGGATTAAGGACGGAACTCCAATTGTGAAAAAAATGTTTGGAAAGGCACTAAAGGAACCGCCCGTTGAAATAATGGATTTTGTATTTAGCAAATTTAGAGACCTCTATAAGCTAACACAGAATTTAGAAAAGGTCATGAGATTAGCTGGAAGAGAGCAGTTCAGAGTCAGACTCCATCCGGTCGACATTGCATGGTTAGAGGGGATCTTCAGCTACATGTTCCGCAGAGTGTTAGTGAGTATAACTGCCACATCTATTGCTTTGGTTGGGGCAATATTGTATTTAAGGATTGAAAGTATATGGTTACTTCTTATATCCTTCGGGTTAGCAGGTTTTTTATTGTTAGTGACTTTTGCACTACCTGCAAGGCGGGTATTTAACCCCGCAGAATGGCACAGAAAAAGAGTAGAAAGAGATATTGAAGAAAAATTCCCATTTGTATCATAATGAAAGGAGATTTTTATGGCTGAAGAAGACAAAAGCAGGGAAGAATTTAAAAAGAAATGCAAAGAATTGCGGCAGAATATTTTAAATGCGGTATTATCAAAATTTCCAGATGAAGTAATAGAACATCTCGGGAATTCTAAAAAAGAAATTTTATTAGCGATCAGATCAATGATAGATGAAGAGATAAAAAAGACTGAAGGGGACGTTACCAAAGCAAAGGAAGCAAAAACAAAACCTCATTAAAAGTAACATGGCTGAGAAAAAAGGTTTCAAAGAATGTCCCTTTTGCAATAGAGAAGTCGAAGAGGGTCTCTTGAGATGTCCCTATTGCAACAGGTTTTACAGGCTTACTGCGGTAAATGAGAGAAATAATAAAAGCACTGAAGAAAAATCTTCCGGTACTTTAAAGACCCGGTTTAGATTAAAAGCAGTTGTTCTTTTCTTATTTTTTCTATTAATCATCTCTTTATTATTTTACTTTTTTTCAGAACAAGAAGAAACCCCCCTTCCAAAAAAGAATTTGTTACCCCAAAAACTAAAAAGTATGATACAATCTCCACAGGCTATAAAGGAAATTCGAGATGGAGAAGTTAAAAAAGAAGGCGATTCAACGAACGAAAATGGGAAAGAAAACCCTGAAAAAGTTATTGAACCGATAACTGAACCCCAAAAACAGGAGAAAAACAGTGTTTCTGAAACAAAGGTAACAGAAACCTCTAAAACAGAAGCCTTTACCCATTATAAAAATGGGATAAATTTTAAAAAGGAAGGAAAATGGGGTTTGGCAGGTGAAGAATTCAGCAAATCAATCAGCCTTGATCCTGCTAATGCCTGGGCACATCATGGGTTAGGAAGAGTTTATCTTCAAAAAGGTATGGATAATGAAGCCTTAAAGGAATTTGGAGAGGTTATAAGAATTAATCCAAAAATTGCTATAGCCAATTATTATAGGGGAAAAATTTATCAGAATAAAAATGATATGGAGAACGCCATTCGAGAGTTTAAAAAAACAATTGGAATAGATAGCAATTTTTTATGGGCACATTACCGACTAGGAGAGATTTATAAGAAAAAAGGAGAGAAAGATCTGGCGAAAAAAGAGTTTGAGATATATGAAAATCTGAAAAAAGCTAATGATAGAAGAATAGAAAACTAAAGAAAACAGGAGATTCAGCTTTGTTCATGCTTTTAAAAAATAAAAAAATCAGGTTTGGACTAATAATATTTCTTTTATTTGAGACATTGACTAACTTGTTGGCGGGACCCAAAAATATTGGGATAGTTTCTAACGCTTTTGCAACTAAGAAAAAATATTCGCCGCCAAAGAAGGCAAAAATATCCAGAAAAAGTGATTTAGCCTTTCCGGTAATAGTAAAGGAAGACAAATCTGATGAGGGATCCGAACAAAACTCTGTAAAAAACCTGAGGAAAGAAATTGAAAGGGTTGTCAATGCCGGAGCCCTGAGAAATTCCCAGTACGGGATTAAAATAAAATCTTTAAAAACCGGAGATGTGTTTTATGAAAAAAACCCTGATCTTTCTCTGCTTCCGGCATCGACTGTGAAATTAATCACTTCTGCGGCAGCCCTTGCTTATTTAAAACCGGAATATACCTTTAAAACCATAGTTTATTATGATGGCACCATGAAAGGTGGTAAAATCAGCGGAAATATTTATCTGAAGGGGTTTGGAGACCCTTCTCTTGTTCCGGAAGAACTCTGGGTAATTGCCAATGACCTGTTCCTCAAAGGGGTAAGGGAAGTATCAGGAAACATCATAGCAGATGATTCTTTTTTTGACGCCAAAAGGATGGGAGACGGCTGGGAGGAATATCCTAAGGAAAGCCTGTATACGGCTCTGGTAGGAGCACTCTCGCTCGGCTACAATACGGTGAGAATTGTCGCTTCTTCATCTTCCCAGAACGGAGTTCATCCTGCTGTGGCAGTAGATCCTCCTACTGATTATATAGATGTTGAAAACAGGATGTCATTGAGAAGATCGGGGGAAAAAGCTTCATTGGCGGTAAGGCGGGTAAACGATGACTATGATGAAAACGAAAAAATAATTTTACAGGGAAGAGTATCAAACCATGGCCAGATAGAGACATATAAGAAAATAGAGAATCCTCCGGTTTATACAGCTACAGTGTTTAAGGATTTTCTTGATAGAAGAGGAATCTCCGTTAAAGGTAAGGTCATGGAAGGATTGGTTACAGGAAATGCCAGGATTTTGTCTATCCATAATTCAAAATCGCTGTCAAATGTGGTTAGGGATATGAACAAATTCAGCAACAATTTTATAGCCGAGCAGATTCTTAAAACCCTGGGCGCTGAGATCAAAGGAGCACCCGGGACAAAAGAAAAGGGGATAGAAGTTGAAGAAGAGTTTCTCGGGAAAATCGGGATAGAAAAAGGAAGCTACAGTCTCGGGGATGGAGCAGGGTTGTCTAAAAAAAACAAAATCACATCTTCCCAGATGGTAAGGCTCCTGGAATATATGTATAACAATTTTGAGCTCTGGCCGGAATATGTCTCATCCCTTCCGACATTCGGGATAGACGGATCATTGAAAAAAAGGCTGAACGGTTTTTTCAGTGAGAGGAGGACCAGGGCAAAAACAGGAACTCTTAACGGAGTCACATGCCTTTCCGGATACGTTGTTACTGCTGATAACGAACCTTTAGCATTTTCCTTCTTTGCCAACCGCTGTTCTGACCCGTGGGCTGTAAAAAGTGTGCAAAACTCGATAATACTAACATTAAACAAATTTTCAAGAAATGGTATCTCTCTGGAGGAAACAAAGAATTAACTCTTGGAGGAATTTTATGAAAAAAAGATTTTTGGGATTGTTTGGATTTTTCCTTCTCCTGTATGGATGCACTCAAGGGACTATTAATGACTTACCTTTTTATATCATTCTGATTCCAGCTACTGTAGCAGTGGTGATAGTAGCTATTTTGCTTGCTTTAATACTTAAAGTCCAGAAAAACTTTTTTACCTCAAGTAAAAGAACGATGAAAAAAAATCTTGCCAGTGAACTCAGCAGGGCCAAACGGTTTAATTACAAAACAGGTTTACTTATCCTTGATGTAAAAACCGCTGTTCCCAGAGGTGTACACAATTTTCTTCCTGGAAGAACCATAGATGTAGAGTCACTGCAGAGTAAATTAAGAGAGTATGACCAGGTTATAAAAATGAATTTCAGAAGATATAAGGTCATCCTTTCCCAGATAGCAGCTGATGAGGATTCTGAAACCATAAAGAAAAGGCTTCTTGCAACTGCTGCGGAGATGAAATGGGGTGAAATCAGGATAGGGGTTGCTTCCTATCCAAAAGACGGCGAAACAGCGGAAGAGCTTATAAAAGCCGCTGAAAAAGATATGAAAGAATAAAATAATTTTTGAAAGGGGGTGACAATAGGATGAAAAGGCTAATCATTATTTTAATCAGTCTCTCATTAGTTTTTTTCTCCTTCTCTTACGGGTCAGTTTTTGCCCAGGAGAAAGCAGGAGAAATTACAGTTGAGGGGAAACTTATTTGTGCAAGCATGGAACCGGATCACAAGCATACCCTCAAGGATTCGAGTGGCAAAGTATGGAACGTTGTCGAGAAAAAACCATATATAATTGGTTGTCAGATAACTGATGTCAAGATAACCGGAAATAAAGGTAAAGGAGATGATATTATTCCAAAGAGCTTTGAAGTAAAACAGAAGGATGGTAGCTGGAAAAAGTACTCCTACTGCGAAACTCACAAGGTAATGGACACTTGCACCACAGCAAGTAAAGCTGAAAAAAAATAGAAACAGGAATCAAACTATAGTAGGACAGGCGTTCCACCTGTCCTACTGCTTTGTAACTATACAAAAGACTTTTTCCAGAAATGGCAATTTTTCCAACATAAGTGGCAAATTATTAACACTCCGAACAGATTATCTCTAATTAATAATGCCATAAAATCAAAGAGATATTATTTGGCATAATTTTTGCTTGATATTTTTTTGTTAATACTCAATGGGAAAAGGATTCATTTGAAGTTATAACACTTTAAAGGGGAAATAAAATGATTTATTTTTTAATCCCGGCTCTTTTCCTCTTCGTTTTTGTATTTTCCATCGCCATTACAAGCGTTGGAGGATCAAGCAGGGACTCTTTCTGATCAATTCAAAACTCAGATGGTTTAACAAGAATCTCTTTGATCTTGATATCAAAAAAATTATTGGATGAGTCAGCTTTAATAACACAAGCCGTATCAGCTCCTCTCGCTGTCCCTCCTACTGCTATTACATCAGAAAAAGGTATAAGACCCGCATCTGAAGCCATTGCAGCAATCTCAACACATACTTTTATACCCTGGCAAAACATCCTCAGAACATTTGCAATAATCTCTTCATGAGAAAAATTAATTTTATTTTTAATGCCCCTGCCTATTCCTCTAAGAACCATTGTTCCGGTATAGACAATCCCGCCTGTTTTCTCTACCTCGCTTTTTACGTCCTCTCTGAATTCCTGCTCGCCGGGTTTTTTAAAACCGGTGTTATGAGTTACAACTATCAGTTTGATATCCTTTCCTTTAACGAGGTTTGCTGCTTTTAAAGCAGTGTCTCCAAAAGTTGAGGCAACTATAAGATATCTTATGCCCCGAGATTCTGCTTCTCTTAAGGCAATTTTTAATGTCTCTTCAGTATTTTCAGGACCAGTTTTAGAAAAATACATTTTTACCCCTCACAACTTAGAAAATCCTAAATTCTAATATCTAAATCCTAAATACTAATGAAAAAATTTCAAAACAGTTTAAAGCATTGAGATTTTGGATTTTGATATTGTTTCTAATTTAGAATTTAGGATTTAGAAATTTTTAGTTTTCAATCATCCGGCTTTGGCTTCTTCTTTTTTCTCTCCGGCAGCTTCCTCCTTTTTACTCTCTTTAGGTGAAGGAGAGCTTATGAGTCGCAGCTTTCTCTGTGCCCTCTTAAGCTTCTTCCTGAGCAACTTTAATTCCTTATCTGCCTTTGGATTCTCAGAATCTGAAGTATTTTCCTTTGATACTTTTTTCAATTCAGAAATCGTCTTTTTCAGGCTCTCAACATTCGTCTTCATGTTTACTCCTATGAAAAATAATTATATAATTTTATAAATGGATTTTAATGACAAAACACAAAATTCAAAATAAATTTCAATGACCA
>MGDB01000113.1:8091-8165 GCA_001790645.1 Candidatus Schekmanbacteria bacterium GWA2_38_11 | reverse complement strand
GATGGGAATTGAATTTTTAATGTTTGGATGGATAATGCCGGGGAGAAGAAAAAGTAAGGAACTTGATGAATGAT
>MGDB01000113.1:7291-8053 GCA_001790645.1 Candidatus Schekmanbacteria bacterium GWA2_38_11 | reverse complement strand
CCCGTCCGCTTTACACAGAATTAGGTTTTCAGCCAAGTGATGAGATGGTGTTAAAAATTACATAAGAATCTGCTAAAAATATGAATAATTAAGGCTTAATCTAAAACATTATTTAAAATATTATAACTGATTGATATTAAAATCTATTAATCTTTAGAATTAAACGAAACAATAAAGGGAGTAATAATGGATGAATATGTCCTTATGGAACGATCACCGACTGTGGAAGAATATCGAAATCTACGGCATGCAGTTGAATGGGGCAATGTGGATATTGATGCAACGGAGATTGGTTTGCATAACTCTCTTTTTGCTGTATGTGCAGTTAAAGATGGTCAGGTCATTGGCTGCGGCAGAGTGATTGGTGACAGGGGCATATATTTTTACATTCAGGACATTATAGTTTTACCGGAATTCCAGGGAGAAGGAATCGGCAGAGCAATAATGGCTGCAGTTATGGATTATCTTGAGACGAATGCCAGTCCAAATGCCTTTATAGGATTGATGGCTGCAAAGGGAGTATCAAAGTTCTATGAGCGGTATGGTTTCAGGGAACGGGATGCAGACAGTCCTGGCATGTTCAGAGTATGGGGAAAGTAAAAAGAAAAGCCGCGATATATTAACTTAAAACTCAAGACTTGTAACTTTTTAAGCTTTACAATTTGTATTTTTCATTTTTCAATTCTTTTTCTTAGTGGGATTTGATGATCCTCTTCGGATGCTGCGGCGGGTATCCTGTTGCCTATTGGCTCTTTCCCTTTA
>MGDB01000113.1:6398-7280 GCA_001790645.1 Candidatus Schekmanbacteria bacterium GWA2_38_11 | reverse complement strand
GCCTGCGGCTACCATTTCTTAGGTATTCCTCCTTAATCCGAACTCCTAACTTCCTTGCCTATTTTCCAATCAATGCTTCTGCTGCAAAGATACCTGACATTGCTGAAATCCCTGCACCAAAGCCCGGGTAGGTGGATTGACCTGCGTGGAATAATCTTGGGATAGGCGGGTTGTGGGGAAACTGTGTTTTAGGGTCAGCTGCAGGAGACAGGCCGTAGATTGCCCCCTTGTAGAGATGCATCTGGTCAGAAAAATCCTTTGGACTCCTGACCCTTTTTACTACAACATCAGCATCATATATTCTCCTCAGCGCTCTGATTGCAAGCTCTGCAACTTTCTCTTTCTCGCTGTCCCATTGTTCAAAGGGCAGGTCCTGTTTTATTGCAGGGAACATCTCGATTATGGTTTTTCCTTCCGGGGCAAGCTCAGGCATTGTTACTGTTGAGACAGAGTAGATGAGGCATTTCATTTCCTCTTCTTCTGGAACAAATGCCTTGTATTGTTCTTCAATCATCGGGATGATCTTATTGGAATGACTGTGGACGCTGATCTTTTTTGACAGACCAACCTGCAGACTTAATGCTTTGTGGGAGAGGGGAGCTGTTGCGACTTTCTGTTTAAGTTCAGCCGGGACAAATTCCTGGTCAATGAGTGAACTGTAAGTGTGCATACCGCTTACCGTGGATATGACAGCATCAGCCTCGACAAAACCATGGCCTTCAACATCAACTCCACAGACGCGGTTATTTTTTATCACAATCTTTTTTACCGGCGAATTGAGAAATATTTCGCCGCCCTTTGCAATAAGCGCCTGGCTTAGTACTTCAGGAATCTTTCCCATCCCGCCCTCAGGCAGATGAAAGCCTTCGCTCATCATGGCAA
>MGDB01000113.1:6188-6357 GCA_001790645.1 Candidatus Schekmanbacteria bacterium GWA2_38_11 | reverse complement strand
CATCCTTTTGCAAGGACACGCAAAAGTGAGAAGGGGTGGATCAGGATGTCGTCTGCAAAGAGGCGGAGAACGGGTTCCCATTTCTTCATAAATTTATCAAGTTCCTTCTGCATTCTTGTCATATCAATATTCACCGGGCTATTTTCGATTTGCAGATCAACTCCGTCGC
>MGDB01000113.1:3788-6126 GCA_001790645.1 Candidatus Schekmanbacteria bacterium GWA2_38_11 | reverse complement strand
GGGAGAAGCTTTGCACGGTTAAGTCCTAATATCTCAAATACGTGCTCGAGTATTCCCGGGAATGCAAGGTAAAGAGCGCCGTCATTAAAAACATAACCGCCCATGACCGTGTTTGAACAGCAGCCCCCGATCTTATTATTTGCTTCAAAGAGTTTGACTTTCAAACCCTGCCTGCTTAAGAATCCTCCTGCTGATAAACCTGATACACCACCACCTATTATTGCAACTGTCCTTGTCTTACCCACAAAATCCTCCGTTGGTTTAATCAAAAGAATTCCTCGATGCCTTGCCATCGGGGTGAAAAAGAATATTAATGGCCGTCATTCCCGTCCCTGCTTTCGCAGGGATAAACTCCAGCGGGAATCCAGACTCAGCATAACATAAATTTCATTAATAGCTGAGTTTAAAACTAAAGTCTAATAGATAATTTGTCAAGACGCTGGATATTTAATCCTTGCTTTTATTATTTAGTTCTGTTTTTCTCTTGGCATAAAAAAGCTTTAGAAATTAAAGAATGGCAAAAAATAATTTCAGAACCCTCTGGATCGAGATTCCGGAGGGTTTAAAAAAACGTAATTTCTGGTCCCTGATTTTCATAGGGTTCCTTGTCAATGCTATCCTTCCCCTTTTTCATATTATCCAACCCATCTGGCTTGAGAAGGTCATTAAAATAGACCCGGCATCCTACGGAAAGATAAATGCCAACCTCCAGGTCATTATGGAGATTGTTAATATAGTGTTCGTTGGTTACATCGGGATACTCTCAGACCGGTTTGGAAGAAAAATCCTTTTGCTGATAGGTTATGTTATTTTTGGTCTTGGATTTCTGACTTACGGCAGTTCAAATGTAATAGCAGACTTTATTGGTATTGACGCAATTATCGTAGTCTATATTTTGCGGGGAATTAATGCCCTTACTTTCCTTTTTCTCTGGCCCCAGGTAATAACCCTGATTGCAGACTATACATCAGTGGAAAACAGGGGAAGGGGAATGGGGGCAATAAATTTTGTCGGGATATTCGGTGCTGTAATTTCCCTTGTTTTGCTGTCCAAGGTGCCAAAAATATTTGGGATTAACTGGTTTTTTTACCTGGGACCAATTTTGGGAATATTAGGATTCATTGCAGTTACAGCAGGTATTGTTGACAGGAACTCAAAGCATAAAAGCAGCCACCATGTTGCTGAGAAAAAGGAATGGAAGAAAGTCCTGCTTGCTGCAAAAAAAAGTGTAGGCTTGAGAGTTGGCTTCCTTTCTTCATTTTCAGCACGGGCTGACCAATCGCTCCTCGGTCTTTTTCTTATAACATGGGCAGTTAAAGTTGCATCAGAATTTGGCAAAAGCGCTGCAGCAGCAACTGCGATTACTTCTGCCTTTATTGGAGTTAATGTGGTTTTTGCAGCCATCTCGTCTCCCCTCTGGGGTTTCCTTACAGACAGGTGGAGCAGAAAGAGCGTGCTCTGCTTATGCCTTGCACTTAGCGGGTTTGGATATTTAGGACTTGTTTTTCTCTCTTCTCCTTTTACTCCGGTCCTCTATTTCCTGATGTTTCTTATTGGCTCAGGCGTTTCAGGAATAACAATTGCTTCGCAGACAATGACGGCAGACCTTTCTCCAAAGGAAATTGTCGGGTCTGTCCTTGGCGCCTTCAATACCACAGGCGCTGTGGGGATTATGTTTTTTGCTCTTGCAGGAGGTTATCTTTTTGACCATTCGGGTTTCACAATGCCGTTTTTATTAAAAGGCCTTGGAGATATCCTTGTTATAAGCTATGCACTGCTGAACTGGTCAAAAATCCCTCACCATAAGGAAATCAGCGCTCAGGACAAGCAGCAAACGGAATGCGTTGCGGCTGAGAATCCTGAATAAAGAACCCTGCCTGAAGGCGGGGCTTTTGGATTTATTTTGTTCGTTTGTCATTCCCGTGAAAACGGGAATCCAGTTTATCTTAATAGTTCCCCGCTTACTGTTTCATAAAAACGATAAAATATTGATAGGGGAGAAAGAAAAATTCTGCATCAAGTTTATAACCGGCACCTGTAATCTCCTTTATAATCTCTTCCCTGTCTATTCTCATTGCGAGGGGAGGGCCGGACGGGGTTTCTCTTTTCTGGTAATCAACGATTGCAAGTCTTCCGCCGGGTTTTAAATATTTTTTTAAGAGATTCAGATAATCTCCTCTTTTTTCCAAATGGTGATAGGTATCGCAGATAAATATTAAATCAACAGATGAGGGCGAGAGAAGAGGGTCATTCGGTTTGCAGAGTATGGGTGTGACATTTCCTAAGTTTTCGTTTTTAATCCTCTTTTCAAGATAGCTTATCATTCCCTTGTCTATGT
>MGDB01000113.1:3418-3767 GCA_001790645.1 Candidatus Schekmanbacteria bacterium GWA2_38_11 | reverse complement strand
GCAATTGCATTTCCTTCTTTTATGCATAGAGAGTCAACAACCCTGTCAGGCATCTGATAAGATGCCCTGTCAGGGCTTTCAAGCATTTTAATATAGCCATCAATGGATCCAGGCGGATGTTGGGGAAAAAGGTTTGTTGCTGTTAAAATTAAAACAAGAAAGGCAAGAGTTATAAAACTTAATAAATTAGTTTTTCTGTTCATGTTTTTAAAAACCTCCTCTGTCTTTTTAATATCAGAAAAAATTATAAGTCAATGAGAATAAACTTTTATGTGTAATCTTTTTTAAAATTTGTGTAATCAAAATTCTAAAAAAGCAATTGACTTTTCACATCTTGACTTATAACTTG
>MGDB01000113.1:0-3258 GCA_001790645.1 Candidatus Schekmanbacteria bacterium GWA2_38_11 | reverse complement strand
AATGGTGACATGGCCCAATGATCCAAAGGTCAAGATAAGACCAAGCAAGAGAATATCAAAGGGAGATTCTTGCAACCTGTCCCGCCTCTCTTTTGGCTCCCACACAGGAACACACATAGATCCACCCTACCACTTTTTAGAAAAAGGAAAAAAAGTGGATGAACTCCCGCTTGAAGTCTTGATCGGCAGAGCATGGGTGTTTGAGCTTGATGTAGAAAAGAGAATCAGTGTCAAGGATATTAAAAAGTTAGATTTGAAAGGGAAGGAGAGAGTCTTATTCAAGACAGCAAATTCAAAATTATGGGATAAGAAGAAAAGATTTTATAAGGAATTTATTTATATAACAGACAAAGCAGCACAGTTTCTTGTGGATGAAGGTGTCAAACTTGTTGGAGTTGATTATCTTTCTGTAGAAGGATTTTCTGTTCCCAATGCCCCTTCTCACCATATTTTTTTAAAAAACAAAGTTATTTTGCTTGAAGGAACTAACCTCTCAGAGGTTGAGCCCGGTGAGTATGAACTTATATGTTTGCCAATTAAGGTTAAAGGCGGAGATGGCGCACCGGCGAGGGCAGTACTGAGGGAGATTTAGGAACTATAAGCTTTCTTGAAACTTTTAAAAAGTTAAAGTTGTGCAGCGTTGAACGGTTGCGCTGCCCGTTTCGATAATCAGTTACGCTATTCGTTTTTTGTTTTACGGAATAATGTCCAGCGCTATAGCGTCCTCAGATAATTATAAAGATTTTTCATTTATTGGATTGCAATCTGATATTTTAGTTTTTTAGTAGTGACAGGAGTTGCCCCTGTCTACGGACAGCCACAAGAGCTGTTCCTACATTAAACAAATAGAAAAATATTATCTTTAAGGAGAATATAGATAAATAAACAAAAGAAACCTGATACAACTCCTGTAATAAAGAAAGTAAAACTTGTCCCTGAGGAAGCTGTGCTTGGTATATGCAAGAATGAAACCACAGCAGGCCCAAATCAGGCAAATTGTTTAGTCCCTCAGTGTGTTAATGCAGGAAGATAAGGGGATTTTTGATTATGAGAATTAACAAAAAAATATTTTTTTATGCTGTTCTAATTTTAATGATAGCAAGCTTTATTGAGGTTAGTTCATATTTAATGGGAAAGTATCGTGAAAATAGAGTGCCAGTTTACAAACCCATTATCCAAAATAAATATCTATGTGAAAGTTATCTCAAAAACCACGATCCAGTGTTAGGTTGGCCAGCTCCAATTAATTTTGGGAAAAATGGAGATAGAGATTATTCAGGCTCCCGTATTATACCAGCATTCTCTAATCCTATAAATAGTTGTATTTCTCTATACGGTGATTCATTTGTATGGGGTGCTGATGTTAGTGCTAAAGATACGTGGGGGAATATTCTTTCAAAACTAACAAATTGTAGAGTATCAAATTACGGAGTTCCTGGTTACGGAACGGATCAGTCATATCTAAGATTTCATCAAAATCTTAAAGATAATTCAAGAATAGTAATCCTTGGGCATTTATCTGAAAACATTCTGAGAAATTTAAATCAATATAGAGATATTCTGGATCCGTTTTTTGGTTTTAACTTTAAGCCTAGGTTTGTTATTGACACAAATGGATCACTCAAACTAATACCTATCCCAAAATTTTCTATTAAAGAACTTCAAGAGGCAGTAAAAAATCCTAAAAGCTATTTAAAATATGAATATTTCCTTCGGGATAGTATCCTGGATAGAATTCGATTTACATTTCCATATACTATATCATTAGTCAGGTGGTTGATAGATAGGATACCAGAAAAACTGGCAAATAAGCCAGATTGGGCTAAATTCTATAATCCAGAAGATCCCTCTCAGGCCTTACTAATTACTACAAAAATTATTGAATCTTTTCATAAAGAAGCTCTGCTGAGAAGCAAAATTCCTGTTGTAATAATCATACCTACTTCTTATGATCTTATTTATTATCAGAAAAACAAAGAGTGGGTTTATCAGCCATTGATAGATTCTTTAAATGATAAGGGAATTTTTCCGCTTAATATTGGTATGAGGATTATAGACTATATTGGGAATGGAGACTTTTCTAAACTTTTTATCAATCGCTTTGGACATTTTAACAAAGAAGGTAACAAACTTTTTGCAGAAATAGTGTATTCTCATTTAAAAGGAAAAAATATATTTAATAAGCCATGACCTCTTCTGACTTAAACGGAAGAAAATGGAGTTTTCTTTTTTATTATGCAGTGCATAGTTGAAAATCTTATGGGGAAAATTATATAATAAATAGGAATTTGTAATGTATTATTTTGAAATTATTTTGGATTTTGAGCTGAAAATTAAAAAATCCCTCCAGCCTCCTTTATTAAAGGGGAGATAGAGGGAGATTAAAGTCTGTTTGTATTAGTAATTAGAAAAATATTAAAGGAGGTTTCTGAATGGAACTTACACCGGAGTTAAAAAAAGAGATTCTTGAGTCATATATACGGGGGCTGGGGCTTGAGCCGGCAAAATTGACAAGAGAGGAATTGGAAAAAGAGATTATAAATTATATAAGCAAAAACCATATCTGTGTATTGTCTACGGCAAATAAAAATGGTGAACCGAGAGCAACGGCGGTTGATTATCATAATGACGGAATGACTTTATATATAATGACCGAGGGCGGGGGGAAGATTGATAATATCAGGGAGAATCCAAAAGTCGCAGTAAGCATCTATTCCCCTCACAAAGGGATGCGTTCTGTAATGGGAATAAATTATGAAGGAGAGGCAAAAATCTATACTATTAAGGATAAAGAGGAAATGATGAAGGTCATGGGTCTCTTTAAGGAAGATATTGAGCAGTTTAAAAAGGAGATGAAAGGGATAAATCCTCCACCGCCTGATTTAATGAAGATAATAAAGATCACGCCAAAAAAGGTCCGCTACATATGCTTTGCCAAAGGGATAGGGGATATGGAGTGGAAGGCAGAGTAAGAATTAACTTATAACTAATGACTTTTAACTTATGACTTAATAAAATCCTAAATTCTAAACTCAAAATTCAAATAAAATATAGCAGGGGTGATTAAAGTGTTTGTCATAGAAGGGCAGAGGTAAATTCTGCCCCAGGTGTTGTATAAAAAATACTTATTTTGTCAGGTTGATTTCCCCTGCTTCTTTTAAATTTGCCACGATTACGAGAATAAGGTTTTTTGGGTGAAGATATTCTTTTGCCACACGAAGCACATCTTCCCGGGTTACTGAGTTGATAAGGGAAGGA
>MGDB01000112.1:1962-5502 GCA_001790645.1 Candidatus Schekmanbacteria bacterium GWA2_38_11 | reverse complement strand
AATGCCTATCATGAGAGGAGTTGAAGGAGGTGGGCCAGGTATCATCATCTTTGCTTCTGTCTTTCTTCAGTGTGTGCCCAACATGTATTATACGGCCTAAATGGTCTGGTGAATATAGCGATTCCTGCAATATAAGCCATACATGTATTTCAGACTAATGAATCCATAAATGTAAAAAATACAATTACCTATCTTAAAATAACCATGTAATACTGATTTGTCTTATACTACAATTTTTGCAATATAAGACATTGAAAAAAATTACCTGATGCCGTATTCTTTCCACTTCTTTTTTACCTTCTCAATTACCTCTTTTGACGGGCTGCCCGGTTCCGGAAATTTTCCCGGATAACCTTCTACCGGTAATTTAATAGTGGCATCAACTACCATTTTTGTGACAGCCGGTCTTCCGGCAGTTGCAACATCAAAGCTTGGGCCCTGCTTGCCGGGGAGAAGATATATATCCTTTTCAAAATCCACCCTTGTTGCAAGCGCCCACATGACCTGAGAGGGATCGTTGACATCTATATCACTATCTACAATAATTAATTGTTTAATCATTATACTCCACGGGAAAGACCAGATCTTATCAGCTATCTCTTTGGCTAAAAAAGGCTTCTCTTTACTGATTGAAGCAATATAAATATGCCCCATGCTCGCAGGGTCAAATGTAAAATCAACAATCTCAGGTATTGCTTTTTTAAGCTGGGTTTTCTGCTGCTTGCTTAGAAGATACCTGTAAACCTCCATCTCACCCTCTGGAAGTCTGCCTGTCATGCTTGTATCATAGATTGCTCCCTTCCTGTGGGTTATACATTTTATGCTGATTACGTAATTGTCTTTGGCTTTAGTATAGTAACCCTGGAAATCCACGTAGGGACCTTCCGGCCTCTTGAGGTTTGGGACAAGCTCCCCCTCAAGAATCATTTCTGCATCGGCAGGGACTTCAAGGTCATTTGTTTTGCATTTCACCATCTCAACTGCTTTACCCCGTATGGCGCCTGCCTGGGCTACTTCATCAATTTTCCCTGCTAATGGAAGCGCTGCGCAGAGCCATACTGCGGGGTCACACCCGATCACCACTGCCACATCAAGAGGCTTTCCTTCCTTTTCTCTCTTCTGGAAATGCCTGAGCATATGGCGGTTTGGGAACCCAAAATTCACATTAATCTCGTTTTCCCTCCGCACCATCATTCTGTAGATTCCCGCATTGCGCGCCCCGGTCTCAGGATCTTTGCTGATTGAAACGCCGGCTGTAATATACCTTCCGCCCTCTTTTTCATTAAACTTTGGTACTGGAAATTTTAAAAGGTCAACGTCGTCTCCGGTCATAACTACTTCCTGGCATGAACCGCTTCCAACTATTTTAGGAGGGAAATCGTTCCGGGGCTGATTTAAGAGATTCTCTATTTCATCATCAAGCTCTTTACTGTCTCTTTCAAGGGCAAGCTCAACTCTTTTTTGTGACGTGAGCTGGCCGATCAGAACAGGAAACTCTGAACCTTCTACTTTCTCAAAAAGGATTGCCCTGTTTTTTTCCTTGCATGCCCTGACAAAAACTTCTGCAAGCTCCTGGTCCCAGCTTACCGGAGCTTTTACTCTGATAAGTTCTCCTTCCTCCTCAAGCCTTTTAATAAATTCCCTTAAATCCCTGTATGGCATGTTATCCCTCCAACTTTTTCATAACCTGAAAAATGCAATTTTGTTCCGCTTCCAAAGCAGCATTTGCTTTAAACTTCTCTATATGCAGATTAGAAATATTAAGCATATATTTTGTAGGGGCGAACTTCGTGTTCGCCCAAATTAAACAGGGCAGACACAAGGTCTGCCCCTGATCACAGATCATTGGGCGCATTGCCATGCGCCCCTACTTTGTGGATCTTGTAAACAGAAGCATAACTGATGCTATTATTGCAAGGCCTGCGCCGGTCATAAATGCATACTGCGCTCCGATTCTCTGCCAGATTATACCGAATATTAAACTTGCAGGGAGGGTTGCAATGCCAATGGCAAAGTTATATATTCCAAAAGCTGTGCCTCGGAGTTTCTGGAAAACTAAATCTGCTACCAGAGCCTTCTCAATTCCTTCTGTCATTCCAAAATAGAGTCCGTAGATTGCAAAAAGAACCCAGACCTGCAAGGCAGAAAAGGCATATGCAAATCCGAGGTAGATCAGGCCGTATATCAGCCAGCCAGAAATTATAACCCGCCTTCTTCCAATTCTATCAGATAGAATTCCTCCGGAAGTTGAACTCATTGTTTTCACAACATGGAGCATTGCCCAGAGTATGGGGATAAGGTAAGAGGAAATCCCATTTTTTTTTGCAAGCAATATCAGAAAAGCATCGCTTGAATTCCCAAGGGCAAAGATTACTACAGCAGCTATGAAGAGTTTAAAGCTTTTGTCAAAATTTTTAAAAGAAGAAAGGTTTCTTTTCTCTTCCGGTCTTCAAAAGATTATGATTGAACCAATCAGAATCTTATCCATTCTTTCTCTTTATCAGGGGTATGTTTATAAATTATTCTTGGATCCTTTTCTCTCATTATGCTCGTTGATTTAGCTGGATAAGGCTCTCCCCTGATCTTGCCTGAAATTTCTTCGGTTAATCTACCGTCCAAAATATGTGAGGGTTTTAATACTTGTAATAACTGTTCTTCTACTTCTTCAGGAATTTTTTCAAGACTATTATATTTGTTTATCCCACGGATAAAAATATCAAGAGAACCCACTGCAATAACAAATGTATCATAACCCCGTTTTTCAAAGACCTTTTTAGTATTTTCCAACTTCTCTAAATCTACTTTCTCACATTTTATCACTTCTACAAGGGAAGTAAAACAGATTACTTTACTTATTAAGAGCTCCTTTACATCTTTTGGTAATTCTCTTTTTTCATATTCTTCAATAAGGCCTGCTGTTTCTTTAGATATTTCTAAACTCCTTTCTTTAAGTTCAGTTAACCTCTGACTATTTAAACACTTCTTAAACTGTTGATCCAAAGGAATCATTCTGGAAATTATTTCTGAGGCATTTATACTCAATATTTCAAGCTGGCGCACCTTATCTGCGGCATTTTTCACACCTCGCTTAGAAAAAAGTTCTCCTGCTAATCTTAACTCAGCTTTCGCTTCATCATATCTGCGAGTATTTAAAAGAATGATTCCTTTATTTCCGTATGCTTCAGCAAAGTCTGGATTTCTTTTTATAGCCTCATCATAGCAATTGATTGCTTCATCATAATTCCCGAGATTTCCGAGTGCTGTGCCTTTGTTATACCATGTCTCAGCAAGGTTAGGATTTAATTTTATAGCCTCATCATAGCAATTGATTGCTTCATCATAATTCCCGAGATTTCCGAGTGCTATGCCTTTATTATACCATGCTTCATCAAAGTTAGGATTTAGTCTTATAGCCTCATCATAGCAATTAACTGCCTCATCATAATTCTCAAGATTTCCAAGTGTTATGCCTTTGCAATACCATGCCTCAGTAAAGTTAGGATTTAGTCTTATAGCCTCGTCATAGCAATTGATTGCCGC
>MGDB01000112.1:341-1930 GCA_001790645.1 Candidatus Schekmanbacteria bacterium GWA2_38_11 | reverse complement strand
CCTCGTCATAGCAATTGATTGCCGCATCATAATTTTTGAGGTTTCCAAGTGCTGTACCTTTGTTATACCATGCCATATCATAGGTAGGATTTAGTCTTATAGCCTCGTCATAGCAATTGATTGCCGCATCATAATTTCCAAGGTTTCCAAGTGCTGTACCTTTGTTATACCATGCTTCAGCAAAGGTAGGATTTAGTCTTATAGTTTCGTCATAGCATTTGACAGCCTCATCATAATTTTTGAGGTTTCCAAGTGCTGTACCTTTGTTATACCATGCTTCAGCAAAGTTAGGATTTAACTTTATAGCATTGTCATAGCATATGATTGCCGCATCATATTTTCCGAAATTTCCAAGCGTTGTACCTTTCTTATACCATGCCTCAGCTTTGTTATACCATGCTTCAGCAAAGTTAGGATTTAACTTTATAGCATTGTCATAGCATTTAATTGCCTCATCATAATTCCCGAGATTTCCAAGAGCTATACCTTTATTATACCATGCTTTATCATAGTTTGGATTTAATTTTATAGCCTCATCATAGCATTTGACTGCCTCATAATAATTTTTAAGGTTTCCAAGTGCTATGCCCTTGTAATACCATGCCATATCATGGTTAGGATTTATCTTTATAGCTTCATCATAGCATTTGATTGCCTCATCATATTTTCCAAGACTTCCAAGTGATATGCCTTTGTTATACCATGCTTTATCGTAGGCAGGATTTAGTTTTATAGCCTCGTCATAGCATTTTATAGCCTCATCATATTTTCCGAAATTTGCAAATGCTGTACCTTTATTAGACCAAGCTTTATCATAGTTAGGATTTATCTTTATAGCTTCATCATAGCATTTGACTGCCTCATTATATTTTCCAAGATTCGCAAGTGTTGTGCCTTCGTTATACCATACCTCAGCTTTGTTATACCATGCTTCAGCAAAGTTAGGATTTAACTTTATAGCATTGTCATAGCATTTGATTGCCTCATCATAATTTTTGAGGTTTCCAAGTGCTACGCCTCTGCTATACCATGCCTCAGCGAGGTTAGGATTTAATTTTATAGCATTGTCGCAGCATCTGACCGCCTCATTATAATTTCCGAGGTTTCCAAGTGCTACGCCTCTGCTATACCATGCCTCAGCGAGGTTAGGATTTAATTTTATAGCCTCATCATAGCATCTGACCGCCTCATTATAATTTCCGAGGTTTCCAAGTGCGGTACCTTTGTTATACCATGCCATATCATATTTAGGATTTAATTTTATAGCCTCATCATAGCAATTGACAGCCTCATCATAATTATTGAGGTTTCCAAGTGCGGTGCCTTTGTTATACCATGCTTTATCATAGCAAGGATTTCTCTTTATAGCCTCATCATAGCATTTTATAGCCTCATCATAATTTCCGAGATTTCCAAGTGCAGTACCTTTATTATACCATGCTTTATCATATTTAGGATTTAATTTTATAGCCTCATCATAGCATTTTATAGCCTCATCATAATTTCCGAGATTTCCAAGTGCAGTACCTTTGTTATACCATGCTTTATCATAGTTTGGATTTATCTTTATAGCCTCATCATAGCATTTG
>MGDB01000112.1:0-156 GCA_001790645.1 Candidatus Schekmanbacteria bacterium GWA2_38_11 | reverse complement strand
AATTCGATCAAATATTTTTTTAGCGGCATTATGAACTTCATTTTGCCCGAATAGGACACCAATACCAAGCAAATCCTCTACATCATTGGTATCAGATAGTTCTAAAGCTTTATCTAATCTCCCATCAGTAATAAGCTCAATGATTCTATCAACCTT
>MGDB01000111.1:6659-17078 GCA_001790645.1 Candidatus Schekmanbacteria bacterium GWA2_38_11 | reverse complement strand
TCTTTATCTTGTGGTGATGCTCACATTTTTTGCAGTAGGAGCAACAATAGGGTTGTTGATGAAGCTTGAACTAATCGCACCGGGCCCGACGATAATGCAGCCCCAGACTTATAATGCCCTTTTTACCTTACACGGGGTGATAATGATTTTTCTCTTCATAATACCCGGACTTGCTGCACCTTTCGGGAATTTTTTTCTTCCTATTTTAATCGGGGCAAAGGATGTAGCGTTCCCGAGGGTAAACCTTCTTTCATGGTGGTTTTTTATTAGCGGCGGGGTCCTGGCAATAGTTTCACTTTTCACCGGTGGTGGACCAATTGACACAGGGTGGACATTTTATGTCCCATACAGCATCAGGACCGGTGCAAATGTTTCTTTAGCCGTTTTTGCTGTATTTCTTATTGGCTGTTCGTCAATACTTACCGGTGTAAATTTTTTAACAACAATTCACAGGCTAAGAGCACCGGGAATGACATGGTTCCGCTTACCGCTTTTTATATGGTCACTGTATGCGACGGCCTGGATTCAACTCCTGGCTACACCTATCATAGGTATTACATTGCTGCTTATAATACTTGAAAGATTTTTTGGCATCGGTTTTTTTGATCCAACAAAAGGCGGAGATCCTATATTATTCCAGCATCTGTTCTGGATATATTCCCATCCCGCAGTGTACATCATGATACTTCCTGCAATGGGGGTAATTGCTGAGATCTTACCTGTTTTTGCAAGAAGAACAGTTTTTGGGTACAAAGCGATCGCATTTTCAAGTCTCGCAATAGCATTTGTTGGCTCTCTGGTATGGGGCCATCACATGTTCGTTACCGGGATGAGTGATAGGGCCGGTATGATCTTTTCCCTTATCACTTTCCTGGTCGCTATACCAAGTGGAATAAAAGTTTTCAACTGGGTTGCGACTTTATACAAAGGCTCTATAGATCTCAATCCGGCACTTTTGTTTGCTCTTTCTTTCATTTTTCTATTCTCCCTTGGCGGTCTGAGCGGGTTAGTACAGAATACACTCGCAGTAAACCTGCTTGTTCATGATACCTATTGGATTGTTGGCCATTTTCATTACGTAATGTTTGGCGGGGCAGGGTTTGCATTCTTTGCTGCTTTGCATTACTGGTTACCAAAAATGTTTGGCAGGATGTATAATAAAAAAATTGCAACCATAGCATGGATGATTATATTCATTGGATTTAATATATTATATTTCCCAATGTTTATCCTTGGTGTGCGCGGGATGCCGAGAAGATATTATGACTATCTGCCGGAATTTCATACTGAGCATTTAATTTCTACTATTGGCTCATGGATACTTATATCAGGGCTGATTTTAATGTTTTCAAATTTAATCAATGCCCTTTTTAAAGGCGAGAAAGCAGATATTAATCCATGGGGTGGTACTACACTTGAATGGCAGATACCGTCTCCCCCTCCGCCGGAAAATTTTGAAAAAATACCAATAGTTGAACATGGCCCATATGTGTTTAAAAGATGAAAGGTCAGTAATCGGCTGTCAGCTATCGGCTTAATGCTGAGGGCTGAAGGCTTGTTTTGAGAATATTATTATGAATCAAACGGTGACCATAGCTGTTGAAAAACACAGAGATTACATTGGTTCAAAAATCGGGATGTGGCTATTCCTTTTTACGGAAATTCTTCTTTTTGGGGGGATGTTTTTAATCTATTCAGTCTATCGCTCAGTCCATCCATATGATTTTCATAATGCTGCCAGAGAACTTAGCCTTATAATCGGAACTATAAATACTCTTGTACTTCTTACAAGCAGTTTAACAATGGCTCTTTCGATTTCTGCGATACAGAAAGGTAATAAGAAATTATCAATAATTTTTCTCATTCTTACTATTATTTTGGGCATCATATTCCTTGTAAACAAATACTTCGAGTGGGATGCAAAGTTTCAGCATGGTATTTATCCGGACTCCCCTGGGCTATTAAAACGTAAAGAGGGGGAAATACTGTTCTACGGACTCTATTTTGTAATGACCGGTTTGCATGGCCTCCATGTATTTGCCGGAGTAATTTTACTTTCAATAATGTTAATTGCAGTCATAAAAAAACCATACACTGAATTCTCTTTAAGAAGTCCTCATCTTGAACTTTTTAGGGGGTCACGGTTAGCAGCTTATGATAAAAATAGGAGGGAATTCTGGAAAAGTGAACTAATTGATGACTATGTGAAAGAGATTATTGTTACTTTCAAATATATTTTAACAAAAGAAAAAGTCAATAAGGCTGATTTTGTACAACTGGAAAATTCAGGCCTGTACTGGCATCTTGTGGATATAATCTGGATTTTTCTTTTTCCGCTCTTTTACTTGATAACATAATCCTGAGATTAAAAAATCAAATCAGCATGAATTGGATAGATAGCAGGGGTGTTTGAGGTGGAATATAAGGAGAATGAAGAAAAGGTTGTTAGTTATGGAACCTATATCCTTGTATGGTTTGGATTGCTGGTTTTTACAGGGTTAACTGTTACTGTTTCAGGGATGAATTTAGGAAGACTAAGCATAATAATCCCTTTGCTCATTGCTTCATCAAAAGCTGGTATGGTGATATATTTTTTCATGCACCTAAAATATGAGGGAATACTCTTTAAGGTTATGCTGTTCATTACACTTTTGGTGGTAACAATATTTATCGGGTTTACTTTTTTTGATATCTCTTATCGGTGAATCTATGTTTCCTGACGTTTCAAATTCAGCCCATATTGTAAGTAATGTATTTTTATTTGTCTGCGGAATAACCGTATTGCTTTTGGTACTGGTTACTTCTTTAATGGTCTATTTTGTAATAAAATACAATAAAAGCAGGAACACTATACCAGTAAATATTGAGGGTAATACTTTACTTGAAATTATCTGGATAGTGGTGCCTACACTTATAGTTCTTGCCATGTTTTACTATGGCTGGATAGGTTTTAAGGAAATGAGGACTGTTCCTAAAGACGCAATGGTTGTGAAAGTAAATGGGTACATGTGGTCCTGGCTTTTTGAATATGCAAATGGGAAACAGAGTGGTATCTTAAATCTTCCTGCGGGGAAACCCGTAAAGCTTGAGCTTTCATCACGGGATGTGATACACAGTTTTTTTATACCCGCATTCAGGGTAAAAGAGGATGTTGTTCCAGGTAAAGGAAATTATCTGTGGTTTAAACCTCTTAAATTTGGCTCCTATGATGTATTTTGTGCTGAATATTGCGGTCAAAAACATTATTCCATGTTAACCAAGGTTGTTGTAATGCCGGAGGAGGAGTTCAAAACGTGGTATGGGAGAGAAGAAAAGAAGATGAAATAGTAACTCGTCAAAGAAAAATTCAAGGGATGGGGTTTAAAATTCTTTTCGAACTAACTAAATTCAGGATAGTTTTGCTTATAACCCTATCTACTGCTACAGGTTTTATTCTTGCTGCTGATGAATTATCAGCCAGAATACTGGTTCCTGTTTTTGGGATTTTCTTGCTTGTTTCTGGTTCTTCTGCGCTAAATCAGTACCAGGAATGGAAAACAGACGCCTTAATGGAAAGAACCAAACTGAGGCCAATTCCTTCAGGAAAGATCAAACCTTTTAATGCACTATTCATTTCATTATTATTCCTGCTTTCAGGTTTTCTTGTTTTATTTTTTGGAACCAATTTAATTGCGCTGGCTTTAAGTCTTTTTGCTGTTTTATGGTATAATGGTTTTTATACTTATTTTAAAAAAATAAATGCCTTTGCAGTAATACCAGGTTCTTTAATCGGTGCAATAGCGCCCGCTGTGGGATGGGTAGCAGGGAGTGGTTCTGTATTTGAACCGCAGATATTGGTGATTGCCTTTTTCTTTTTCATCTGGCAGGTTCCTCATTTCTGGCTTCTTCTTATAACTTATGGGAAGGATTATGAAAAGGCAGGGCTTCCCTCATTAACAAGAACATTTACAACCGAACAACTTACAAGAATCATATTTATCTGGATTTTAGCAACTGCTGTTTCCACCCTGCTAATACCACTTTATGGGGTTGTAAACTCTTTTCCAGTGAATATTTGTCTGATTGGTTTGGCATTATGGCTTGCCTGGAGTGCAACAAAGCTTTTAAAATCCCGGTATAATGAATTTTCTTTCAGATTTACTTTCATAGAAATTAATATCTATGCCCTTTTGGTAATAACACTATTGTTTGCGGAGAAATTGTTTAACCCAGGTTATTACTAAAAAATTATTAAAACATATGCTGATTGTTGATAAATATATTTTGCCTCCTTCACCGGAGCATTTTTTGATATTAAAATATATTCTGATCCTGATGCTTATGATCCATCTTCCCTTTGTAAGTATGCTGATAGGAGGAACATTTTTTTCAGTCGTTTTCAATATATTAGATAAAAAAAAACAGAACCGGATTTATCTAAACTTTGCAAATGACTTAATAGATACTGTAGCTGTTAACAGAAGTGTAGGGTTTATTTTGGGAGTAGTCCCTATGCTGGTTGTAACACTTATTTACACTCAAATACTTTACACAGTAAATGTATCTGCTGTAAATTTTCTGATTTATTCCCTAATCCTGCTTTTGTTAGGTTTTACATCTTTATATTTTTACAAATATACATTTCATCTCAGGGAGGCTGTTTTCGGCGTTCATATTTTCTCAGGTATTTTAGGTATTATTTTTTTCCTTGCAGCATATTTTATTTTCTCTATCAGCTTTAGCCTTCTTCTTGATCCCGGGGAATGGAGATTTGTAAAAAATCCTGTTGAGTTAATTTCTTACTGGAACGCTGTTTCAAAGTACTTGTATTTTATTGTCTCTTCTCTGGCAATAACGGGTGGGGGTATACTTTTTTTCTTCTTTCACTGGTCTGAAAGGAAAATTGACCATGATAGCGAATACAGCGGGTTTATTAAAAACTTTGGCCTTATTCTGGCACTTATTTTTACATTGTTACAGCCTGTCCTGTGTCTCTGGAATTTAGCTACTTTACCTGAAATAGCTATATCGCAGGAGGTCTTTGGTTTTTCTGCTATTGCCCTTTTTTTATCTCTGGTCATTTCCTATATGCTTTGTGCAATGCTTAAAAATCCTGAGAAAAAGTTAGGGGTTCATATCTTTTCCTTGTTTTTATTGACATTTCTAATAACAGCTTTAAACGATCAAACTACCTTTTATAACACAATAAAAGAGCATATAGTGCTTATGGCTGTCAGAGCGGAAGAGCCAAGCAGTGAATTAAAGATAAGAGAACTGACAGGCGCTGCAGAAGAAGCTCAGGTTAATGTTAAAAAAGGAGAAATGGTTTTTAACAGTATATGTTCTGCATGCCATAGCTTTGACCGAAGGGCTGTTGGACCACCGTTTAAAATGGTCCTGCCCAAATATCAGAACAAAGAAGATGAATTGAAGACTTTTGTACGGAATCCGTCAAAGAAGAACCCTGGCTATCCTTCAATGCCAAAGCTTGGACTGAAAGAAGATGAAATAGCCTCAGTGGCAGCATATCTTCTGCAAAGATTACAAACTGAGTCTCAAAAACAGGATATTTCCAAATAAGGCAAAGAGGAAGCATTTAGGAAACATTGTTTAATAAATGGAACTTAAACTAAGAGAAAGACAGTGAAAAAACATATCATCCCAATAATTCTTCTGGGGTATTTTGGGTTGCTCTTTCTTTTATTGATCGGTTTAGAAACTTATTGGTATCTGTATGAGAAACCCCAGTCCCAGCCCATAGCTTTTAGCCATCAGATCCATGTTTTAAAAATGACCCTGCCCTGTGACTTATGCCACATGTATGCCACAAAATCTATCAGTGCTGGTATTCCATCAGTAAGTAAATGCATGGACTGCCACCGTGCAATTGCTACTGATAAACCAGAGATAAAAAAAATTCTTAAATACTGGCAAAACAGGAAACCAATTCCCTGGGTCCGTATCCATTCTCTGCCAGATTTTGTCTATTTTTCTCACAAAAGACATCTTAAAATGGGTATAGATTGTTCTGAGTGCCATGGAGATGTGAAAGCTATGGCTACAATACGGAAAGTAAGGTCTTTAAAAATGGGCTGGTGTATAACGTGTCATAAATCTCGGTCTGCTCCAACTGATTGTTTGACCTGTCATAAATAAAACTTGAGGAGAGATTTAAATGCATAGACGGGATTTTCTTAAAATAATGGGGGTTGCATCAAGTTCAACATTGATGACTTCCTGTGACTTAGAAAAACAGAGTGAGAAGCTGATACCCTATCTGCTTCCTCCGGAGGAAGAGATCATACCCGGGCAGTCAATTTATTATAACACAACCTGCACAGAATGTCCGGCCTGTTGTGGTGTCTCAGTAAAGGACCGTGAGAAAGTTTATAATAATATGAGGGGAAGGTATCCGGTCAAGCTTGAGGGTATTCCCGGGCATCCTGTTAATGATGGGACTCTATGTATCAGAGGACAGGCTTCTCTAACCCGTCTGTATCATCCGGATAGAATTAAAAAACCAAAACTTCGCGATTCAAAAGGTAATTTTATAGATATAGATTGGTCAAATGCTTATTCTCAAATTTTAGATGCTCTAAGGGAATCCAATAACGGAGGTTATAAAAATATTTACCTTTCTGGCAGAACGACTGGCTCCCTTTCGGACCTAATTGATGATTTTTGCAAAAGGACTGGAATTGAAAGAGCTGCGGAGTTTGAAGTCTACTCTCATTCAGCAATTAAAGAGGCAAATGGAATCCTCTTCAGCAAACGAGAGATCCCTCTCTATCAGATTGATAAAGCAGACTACCTGCTCACCATTGGTGCAGATATTCTTGAGACCTTCATAAGCCCTGTTTCCAATGCAGTTAGACTTTCTCATGCAAAGAGAAAAAGTGATTTTAAATGGTTCCATATAGAGCCTCATGTTTCTTTGACAGGGTTTCAAGCTTGCGAGAAATTTACAATTAATCCGGGGACTGAAGTCTACCTCCTGGATTTCCTGCTTAAAAATATGTTGAACATGAAGCTTTATAAAAAAAGATTGCCTGAAGAGGTGGTAAAGTATATTCCTGATTTTTCGCAAGAAGAAGTTTCAAGTAAAACCGGGCTTAAGCTTGCAAGCTTATATCAGATTGCAGACCAGTTTAAAAAAGCAAAGATGCCTCTGTTAATAGCAGGCGGTATTTCTACAAGGCATTCCTACGGCTTGGAAACAGCAGTATTGACAGGACTTATTCAATGGATTACTGGAATGACTGATTCTGTAATAGACTTTTCACGGGCTGAAAATTATTCCGGTGTAGGGACAATGGTTCAGATGGAAAAGCTATCAAACCGTCTGAGTAATAATGAAATTGGTGTTATCTTTATTGCAAGGACAGACCCTTCTAAGAGCATACCTGTTTCTTATTTCTTTAAGGAAAACATAAAAAAAGCAAAACTTCGAATTGGCTTATCAGATTTGTTAACCGGGACCATTAAAGAATGTGATATAATTCTTCCACTCTCTCATACATTTGAGTCATGGGGAGATGCCAATCCGCGAAGCGGTCTTAAAACGCTAATCCAGCCTGCTTTAGAGCCGCTTTTTAAAACTCTTTCTGAAGGTGATATCCTTTTGCACCTTCTTAAAGGAGATTTGAAAGATCTTCCTTTCAGGAATTTTCAAGAATATCTTTTTAAGAAATGGAACGAGAATTACGGGAAGACTCTTACAGAAGAATTTCTTAAGAAAGGATATTATGAAGAGTCTGTACCAAAAAAAGAGATCAGGCTGGATAATAAATCAGCAGTTGCATTTTTAAAAAATATTAAGACACTGGATAGAATCGCAAAGCCGGTTCTTGTGGTCACTCCTTCTATCAGATCTTTTGACGGGAGGAGTTCGGTTTTGCCCTTATTAAATGAGATCCCGGACCCATTGACAACAATTTCATACGGACAGTGGGTCTCTGTTCCCCCAAAAACAGCAAAATCTTTAATGCTGAGTGATGGTGATGAGGTTGAGATCTCCGCGCCAGGTTTGTCAGCAAGGCTACCAGTAAAGGTGCAGCCCGGACTGCCGGAAGATACTTTCGCTATTCACCCTGAAATGCTGAGCACACAGGTTTTTCAGGCTGATAAGCGCTCAGGAGAAGGTGTCTGCTATTTAGATAAAATAAAAATTATAAAGACCGGAGCATCAGTTTCAATTCCGGTTCTTTCCGGTTCCATGTCTCAAAAGGGGAGGGGAATCGTTCCTAATCCTGTTAATAAAAAGCGGGAATATGATCGTGGGTGGAATAATATGTATCCGGAGCATAAACATAAGGATTACCGCTGGGCAATGGCTGTTGACCTTGAACTCTGCATTGCCTGCTCCGCATGTGTGGCAGCATGCTATATTGAAAACAATGTTCCTGTTGTAGGGAAAAGGCACCATCTGATGGGGCTTGAAATGTCATGGCTCAGGGTAGAACCTTTTTTTAATGGACACGGAAAATGTAATTTTGTCCTGATGCTTTGCCAGCATTGCGACTATGCACCCTGTGAGCCTGTTTGTCCTGTTTTTGCTTCATATCACAACCCGGAGGGTTTAAACATACAACTTTACAACAGGTGTGTAGGGACACGATATTGTTCAAATAACTGTCCTTATAAAGTAAGACGGTTTAACTGGTTTGACAGCCAGTGGCCGGAGCCTCTTGACAGGATGCTTAACCCGGATATCTCTGTTAGGACCAAAGGAGTTATGGAAAAATGCACTTTTTGTGTGCAGCGTATCAGAGAGGCTCATGATACTGCAAAGGATGAGTCGAGGAAAATAAGAGACCAGGAGGTAGTAACTGCCTGTGCACAGACATGCCCTACAAATGCAATAGTGTTCGGTAATATTCTGGACAAAAAATCTCAAGTCTATAAGCTGGCTCATTCAGAGAGGGTATACCGCATCTTTGAACCTTTAGGTACTGAACCCTCTGTTTACTATTTGCGGAAAAAAGGAGACAAAAATGAGTCCTGAAGCTCCCGGGCATATAGAGATTAGAGAACAAAGAGATCAGGTTGAAAAAGATATCCTTACCTCGATGAAGAAACCGAGCCTCCTTTTCCTGGCATGTCTCGGGTTTACTGTTGCCCTTGCTACAGTTCTTCTGGCTTGCTGGGGGTATCAGATAAAGACAGGACTTATTGTATCAGGTAAAAATCATCCTGTGGGATGGTATATGTATATAACAAGCTTTGTTTTCTGGGTAGGTATTGCCCATTCCGGTACTTTAATCTCTGCTATCCTCTATCTTCTCCGGGCAGGTTTCAGAAAAAGCTTTAACCGTTCTGCTGAAGCTATGACCGTATTTTCATTAATGGTAGCAGGTATGTTTCCACTAATTCACCTGGGACGTATCTGGCTTTTTTACTGGCTTATGCCTTATCCAAATCAGCGGCAAATATGGGTAAATTTCAGGTCACCGCTTATCTGGGATGTATTTGCAGTCGGGACATATTTCACCGTCAGCCTTATTTTTTTCTATGTGGGAATGATACCTGACCTTGCAATTGTCCGCAGATGTTCTGATGGATTTAAGAAACGGATTTACAGCGTTCTATCGCTTGGATGGCTTGGCACCCCGTCCCAATGGAGGCACTATAATCAACTTTACCTTCTCCTTGCTTCACTTGCCACACCTCTTGTGCTTTCGGTTCACTCAGTAGTCTCCTGGGATTTTGCCATGAGTATAGTTCCCGGCTGGCATACAACAATATTTGCCCCATATTTTGTTGCCGGGGCAATTTTTTCAGGAACGGCAATGGTTATACTCCTTGTTATTCCTATGCGCAGGATGCTGTCTCTTGAAAAGTATATATCCGTTGATGATTTTGAAAATATAGCAAAGATACTTTTATTTACATCACTTATTGTGACCTACTCTTACATTGTAGAGTTCTGTCTGGCTTTCTACAGCGGGAATATATTCGAGGAAACAGTTTACAAGTATCGTGTTCTTGGCGACTTTAAAATAATGTTCTGGATAATGATTTTTGGTAACTCTATCCTGCCTCTCACTCTTTTTATCCGCAAGCTAAGAAGAAATCTCCCGTATCTTTTTGTTACTTCTATATTTGTTATCATTGGGATGTGGTTTGAAAGGTTTGTCATTATTGTTACCTCACTGGCGAGAGATTTTGATCCCTATAATTGGGGGATACCTAACCTGAGTATCATTGCAATTGGAATTGTTCTCGGGTCGTTTGGATTATTTTTCATGATGTTTTTGCTGTTTGTCAAACTTTTCCCTGTTCTTTCAATAACCGAATTGAAGGAGAAGCTGGAATGAAGCAGGAGTTTTTATTCAGTAAGAAAGATGAGTTTTTAGATAAGCTGCGCAGCATTATTAAAATTGGAGTTTCAAAAGAAGATATTACCATCATAACTCCTTTTCCTGTTAATGAAGTCGATGA
>MGDB01000111.1:770-6607 GCA_001790645.1 Candidatus Schekmanbacteria bacterium GWA2_38_11 | reverse complement strand
ATTACAGGGCTTATTACCGGTTTTGCATTTACTATTTATACTGCTCTGATGTGGCCTTTATTAATTACCGGTGGTAAACCTATTGTCTCCATACCGGCTTTCCTGATAATCGCGTTTGAATTAACAATACTTTTTGGCTCTCTGCTGTCACTCTTTGGTTTCCTTGTTTCCTCTAAACTTCCAAGTGTAAAAAGAATCATTTCACCAATAGAATATGGGAACCAGTTTGTTATATTAATTGATTAATCATGGATGAAGAAAATCTTACAGAAAATATAAAGGGTTAAAGGGTATAGAATGGTAAAATTTCAGATGAAATCCGCGAAATTGATAGTTGCTTTTTTGATTTTTGGGGCTTTTATAGCTCTTATTGAAAGCAATCTGAAGGCAAAGGAGATGGGTTCGCTTCTATTTTTACTCTCATTTTGGGTAGTACCCATTGAAGGTTGTATTGCTTTGGTAGCTGTAGCAGAACTTTCTAAAGGCAGTTGGATTTTACCTGTGAAAAAAGAACTTCTTTCTGTTTATCCTCTGCTTCTTTTTATTTCCTTTTTATTTATCCTTATGGGTCCCCAGCTCAATATCTATCCGTGGGCAGGGCAGCAGGGGATTTGGTTAAACAAATGGTTTTTTATGGCACGTAATTTCATCCTGCTATTACTTGCTTATATAGTATCAAGAAAATTTGCTGCTGAATCAAATACAGGTGGCAAAAGGAAAAATTTTTATGCTGTGCTATACTTACTTATTTTTGTTACTTCCCAGTCAATGGCGGCATTTGACTGGGTGATGCCGCTTGCTTATCCCTGGATAAGCAGCCTTTTTGGCGGATATTTTTTCATTGAGTCAGTTTATTCTGGTATGGCATTGTCAGGGCTCTTATATTTTTTCCTGTTCAGGCAATCCCGTAAAGAAATTTCTGATGAGTTAAAGAAGGGATTAACAGATATATCAACCTTGACCTTTTCGTTTGGTTTTCTATGGGCAGGATTTTTTTATGCCCAGTATCTTACGATCTGGTATGGGAATATTCCTGAAGAGACAATCTTTATTGTTAAGAGGGTATTATTTTCACCTTTTCGTGAACTATCGTATTTGACTTTGCTGATACTCTTTTTTATCCCCTTTATCATCCTTCTATCCCGGCGGGCAAAAAAAAATCCATATATTGTCTTTGTCACTTCAACCCTGATACTTACCGGAATATTTTTGGAGAGATTCCTCTTTTTAGCTCCGGATTTATCCATAAATATTCCGGTTCTGATACTGGAATTTTTTCTAATGGCATTTCTTTTTGTTGCAGTTATAATGAACAAAGATCTATTCCTATCTGAATCCGTTAAATAGAGATTTTCTTCTTCTCTCTTTTAGTGTCCAAATGGTCATTGCGGGAACCGGCTTATCGGCTCGTGGTAATCTCGTTGGATTGCGGAGTTTATCCTGAGCCTGAAGAAAGATTGCTTTGCAAGGCCGACAAAGGAAATTTTTTAAAATATTTTATTTTTGTCTTGACAGTTTTAGCTTTTTCAGATTTAGCTATCGCCAATCACATCATGTTGTTAAGCACCTAAGTTAATCAAAAGAATTCCTTGGGGTATCATCATTTGTCTCATTCCTGCCTGCCTGCCGGTAGGCAAGCGAAAGCAGGAATCCAGGCGGCTGTTCCTGTTAAAGCAGAGAACTGTAAAAATGAATTAGGTTCCAGTTAGCTATAAGCTATTGGCTATAAGTATCTTTGAAAAAGATCTCAAAGACCTCCTTAGTTTTGTGTTTATTTTTGAATAAATATTTTTTTCTATGCAGGTTATGAAGTCAAAAAAGAGGTGGATTTTTCTTTTTTTGATTCTTCTTTTCCCGTTCAGCCTTTTTGCCGGTGAGCACCCTGTGACAGGATTAAAGGTTACATTTTATCCAGGAGTCGATAATTATGGTAATTCTACTATAGAAGTTGATATTAGCTGGGATCCATGGGAATTAATGCTTTACTGTGATCCTCGCTATCCTCAAGGTACGAATGCTTTATACGGATACGATGTTCGGATTTACAATTCGAGAAATTCAATTAGCTGTTTTTCTTCAGATGTTAGTGCAGGTAGTGTTTTTTCTACTGGTCCAACCAGCGGCCATGCTACTCTTCACTGGTCAACTTTTTATTTTGCGGTAGTAGTTAAAGCTTATTATAACTTTATTTGTGAGGCTTCTACCTATTCAGATCCTGCAGAATTCGAACATACTTTTAGCTGCGATTATGTGGATTTTCCAAACATGCCTCCAGGTAACTGCGCTATAAAAATTGGGACTGTTGGTGAGCCTGTCAATGTCTCAAATGGTGAGATGAATGTTACGCATACGGATTTTACCCTCCCGGGGAGAGGTATTGATATCAATTTTACCCGCGCTTATTCTAACAGATTACAAGTTCCATCTTTAAGTACTATTGTTACACCGGTAGCAGTAAGTAAATCAAGCGGTGAAGCTAAAAATATTGAAAGGGCCCGAATAACTTGTTTTTCTGGTATATCAGAACTCCCCCCGAGTTTTAATTCTATCAGGGATGGAGTTCCAATGGGTTATGGCTGGACCCATAACTTAAGCCAGCATCTTGATATTTTACTGAATGGTCAGATTGTAAGATATGTTGATGATCAGGGTACAAGCCAGTCTTTTACACAGTATAAAACAGATAGTTCTGATGCATCATATTCCCCTTCATACAACTGGATAACTTCAACTCTTGTAAAGAACCCTGATAACACTTATACACTTTCAAAAGAAGGGAAAAACTATAAGTTTAATGACAAAGGAAGGCTTATAGGAATCTCTGACTCCTACTCTAACCAGATAAACTTAACCTATGATGCTTCCAGTAACTTAACCAGTCTTATTGATACTCTGGGGCGACAGATTAATTTCTACTATGATTCAAATAAAAGGCTTCGCAGCATCACAGGTCCTGAAGGTGTGCTTGTAAGTTATGAGTATTCCTCATTAGGACTTTTAAAAAAAGCAACCTATTCTGATAATACGAGCATAACTTACGAGTATAATGACCCTTATGACAACATGAATCTTACAAAGATAATTGACCAAAACGGGCATAGCTATATGTACACTTATGATAATTTAGACCGGGTAGTAAAAGTGGAGAGAGATAACTCAAATGAGAAAATAACTTTTACTAATTATAATTATATTTCCCCTAATTTATACTTAGGATATATCCCAACTAAAGAGACTACAGTAACCAATTCACGTGGAATCAATACTACTTACCGCTACATCACAAATTCTGGAAACACTTTTAAAGGCAATGGTCTTCCTTTAATACATCAGGTGATAGGTGTTGGATGCTCAAGCTGCGCAGAGGGAAACCACACTTATGATTGGGATACCAATGGTAATATGACTACTTCTACAGATGCTAGCTTAACAAAAACAACTTTTGAAAACCATGATTCAAGGGGTAATCCTGCAACTATAAGAAAAGCTTTTGGGACTCCTGAACAGCAGAATATAGCTTACACTTACCATCCCAAATTAAACATTCCTTTAACTATTACTAAATCAAGCCTTTTATCAACGAGCGGGAAAAAGATAACCACATTGGATTATGATGATGACTATAATAGTGTTCCCAATGAAAACCCAAAATACAGGATTTCAAGATTAATTGAAAAAGGATTTACAAAGGATGGAAACGTAATCACAATTCCTTTCGAGCATATTACAACCTATAACTACAACACCAATGGTCGGCTTATCTCTATTGACGGCCCAAGAGCAGATGTGAATGATACTGCAACTTTCACTTATTATCCTGATAATCCTTCTTATGTATATGACAGGTCACAGCTTGAGTCTATTATTGATTCAGCAGGCAATATTTACACATATTCAAACTACGATGTCTATGGAAATCCTGGGCAGATTGCTGATCCAAACAATGTTATTACAGGTTACACCTATGATATTAAAGGAAGAGTTAAAACTATTTCTACAGATGATGATACTACTCAATTTTTCTATGACAATAAGGGAAATGTAGATTATGTAATTTTACCCGCAGGGAATATGATTGACTATACATATGACGTGGTTGACAGGTTGGTTGGAATTACAAGGAGGAATTCTAATTCTGCTGCTATTGACTCCATCACTTATACGTATGATACTGAGGGAAATAAAACAGCAGAAGTTATAAGGACAGGGGACATTAATGGGCAGATAAAAAAGGAAACTGATTTCCAATATGATGTATGGAGCAAATTATCAAAAATTATTTCTGATCCTGGTAATTCAGGTATATTTACTAAGTTTCAGAATTTACCAAATGGTCCTGCCTCAAAAGTAAAGGATGGTAATACATCCGAAAATTCATGGTCTACTGAATTTACCTATGATTCTCTTTTAAGGCTAAAAAGGATAAAAAACCTTCCACAAAATATTGTTACTGATTTTCAATACGATTCAGGTGATAATCTTACTTCAATCAAAGATGCAAACGGGAACACCACAAATTATACCTATGACGATATGGGAAGGCTTTTAAGTACGTTGTCTCCTGATACAGGGCTCACTCAATACAGTTATGACCAAGCAGATAATTTAATCTCAAAAGTTGATGCCAAAGGTATCAGAACAAATTATACCTATGATTCAATTAATCGTTTAATAAACGTTGATTTACCCGGGACATCTGATGATATAAGCTTTGCTTATGATAGTAATCTTGTTTCTAATGGCAAGGGAAGGTTAACAGGTATGACAGATTCTTCAGGTGAGACTATTTTCCAATATGATTCACAGGGAAGAGTTACAGGGGAAGAAAGAAATATAGATGGTAAGTCTTATGCCACAGACTATTCATATGATTTTAATGGCAACCTTACAGGAGTAACTTATCCTACTGGAACTTTTGTCCATTATACTTACGACAGCGCTGACAGAATTACCGGTGTAACGGTTACAGGAAGCCAGAGTTTGAGCAGTGTGATAAATACAGGATATGTTCCCTTTGGTGGTTTATCTTCTATAGCTTATGGAAATGATGAAACGGCAAATATCAGCTATGATAATCAGTATAGAATAGCTAATTTAGTTGTCAGCAATCAGCTGTCAGCAATCAGCTATCAATATGATAATAACAGCAACATTACACAGATTACTGATACTCTGAATTCTTCCAAAAGTCAGAGCTTAGCTTATGATTCCCTTAATCGCCTTACATCTTCCAGTGGTATTTATGGAAGTATCAGCTATACCTATGACGGAGTTGGAAATAGATTATCTGAAATAAAAGGCCCGGATACCACTGTCTATACCTACTCAGCTAACCGCCCTATCTCTTTGGCTCAAAATTCGCAACTCTTAACTCAAATCTTTAGCCACGACTCTAACGGCAACATGACATCAGATGGGATAAGGAATTTTACCTACAATCAGGATAACCGGTTAATAAGGGTTTCAGAAAATGGCTGGACAAAAGGTGAGTATGTATATGAGGGAACCGGCAGGAGGATTAAAAAAGAGATTAAGGGGAACTGGTTTATCTATCACTATGACCTCTCAGGAAATTTAATTTCTGTTACAGACAGAAATGGAAATCTTATTGCTGATTATATCTACATAGGAGATGAGAGAGTAGCGATGATTCTTCCGGAAACAGAGACTCAAGTCTCTGGAGCATATAAAAAAGTAGCAAATAGCAAGAGGCGAGGAGCAAGGAAACTTCTTGGGGAGTTTAAGGGAAGCGTGAGGATTCGGAATGGGGAGTTTGTTTTTGATATGAAACCTGTTAAGAAGCCAAAAAATAAAAACAAAAAACTATATAAGAGCGA
>MGDB01000111.1:321-738 GCA_001790645.1 Candidatus Schekmanbacteria bacterium GWA2_38_11 | reverse complement strand
CTATCTGGGATAACATAGCAAAGCAGCTTAAAGGAGAAGTTACAGTCACTAACAATGACACTGCAAGGACAATCTACAATATGGATGTGAGATTAACTTGGATAAGTAAAACAGGGGTAGAAATTTACAATGAAGACGGGAAGGTCAATAACAAGCCTTACTGGTATTATGGGAGGGTAGAGAAAAACAAAGGGACTTCTTTAAAACAGTGGATATTTTCTGATCCAAATGCAGAGAGTTTTGATTTTTCCGCAAAGATCTACGGAGAGTTCTCTCCTCCTGTTGAAAAGATTTACTATTTTCACAACGACCATTTAGGTACTCCTCTGATGATTACTGATGAAAACAAAACCGTTGTCTGGCAGGCAGACTACGAACCCTTTGGCAAAATCTACCAGCAGAGCGGCACTGTAAAAA
>MGDB01000111.1:0-223 GCA_001790645.1 Candidatus Schekmanbacteria bacterium GWA2_38_11 | reverse complement strand
GCGGATCCACTTTCAAAAAATTTTTTATGGGGTCCTATTGGTTTAGCATTAAACGAAAATAACCCTTATAATTATGTTTCTAATAACTCTCTTATTAATGAAGATAAAACTGGTTTATTTAAACCAAGATATCATAATCAATTATTAAGAGAAGGGTTAGGAGGTACTTTTAACGATAAAGCTTTAGAAATAGTTTGGAATGCTAACAGAAACCAAGACATTT
>MGDB01000110.1:22473-22667 GCA_001790645.1 Candidatus Schekmanbacteria bacterium GWA2_38_11 | reverse complement strand
GTATTGATGGCAAAAGAGTTGGAAAGATGACACGCCTGAATATCTGCCAGCGGTTAGCCCCAAGGCAGACAGCCGCCTCCTCAAGCTCTGCCTCCAGATCTTCAAGAATGGGCTGGACAGTCCGGACCACAAAGGAAAGGCCGATGAATGTCAGTGCAACAAGAACCCCGAGAGGAGTATATGCCACTTTAATC
>MGDB01000110.1:18010-22426 GCA_001790645.1 Candidatus Schekmanbacteria bacterium GWA2_38_11 | reverse complement strand
AGCTGCAAGGGTTATTCCGGCCACAGCAGTCGGAAGAGCAAAGGGAAGGTCTATAAAGGCATCTATAACTTTCTTCCCGGGTAAAGGATACCTGACCAGAACCCACGCTGTGAGGAAGCCAAAAACTGAATTAATCAGTGCGGCAAAGAATGAAGCGCCAAAAGTCAGTTTATAAGAAGCAACAACTCTTGGTGCGGTTATTGTCTCCAGAAATTCCGGCAAGGAAAGGCTTGCCGTCTTGAAAACCACTGCTGAAAGTGGAATGAGGACAATCAAACTGAGATAAAAAATTGTATATCCCAGAGAGAGTCCAAATCCCGGTAAAACGCTTTGTTTTTTAAATGTCAGTCCCATCTGTAAACTTTTCTTTCTTTTATTCCGCTCACTGCTTACAAAAAATCAACCCATTCGACACCCCGGATTAGAAGCCGAGGTTTGCTCAAGGTTGATACTGAGAGCAGTTGCTGGTTCGGCTTCGCTCACCAGCCTGACCTGGATACTGAGCGGAGCCGAAGTATCATTTTCCCGGTTCATAAATCTGGTCAAATATCCCCTTGTCTGCAAAGTGCTTTTTCTGGGTTGATTTCCATCCGCCAAACAGTCCATTAATTGTAAAAAGATGCACTGCGGGAAATTGCCTCGCATATTTTTTTGCAATCTCTTTAAGGCTTGGCCTGTAGTAATGCCTGGCTGCAATCTCCTGCCCATCAGGAGTGTAGAGGTATCCAAGATATGCCTGCGCAACCTTTCTGGTCCCCTTTTTATCAACTACCTTATCAACAACAGTAACAGGCGGTTCTGCAAGAATACTTACTGACGGTACAACAATCTCAAATTTCCCCTTCTCAAACTCCTTCACCGCAAGAAAAGCCTCATTCTCCCAGGCAAGGAGCACATCTCCCATCTCGCGCTGGACAAATGTTGTTGTTGAACCTCTTGCACCGGAGTCAAGGACAGGAACATTTTTGTAAAGCCTGCTGACGAAATCCTTTGCCTTTGCCTCACTGTTTCCATACTTTTTCAGAGCATAACCCCATGCTGCAAGGTAGTTCCACCGGGCACCCCCGGATGTCTTGGGGTTAGGTGTAATCACTGAAATACCGGGTTTTATCAGGTCATCCCAGTCTTTTATTTTTTTTGGGTTTCCTTTTCTTACAAGGAAAACAATGGTAGAAGTGTATGGCGAACTGTTGCTTGGAAGACGGGTCTGCCAGTTTCCGGGTATAAGCTTCCCTTTTTCATAAAGTTCATCTATGTCAAAGGCAAGTGCAAGTGTAACAACATCTGCCTCAAGGCCGTCTATGACCGCACGCGCCTGCTTGCCTGACCCTCCGTGTGACTGTTTTATGATTACATCTTCTCCTGTTTTTTTCTTCCAGTACTTTGCAAATGCAGTATTGAACTCCTGATAGAGCTCACGGGTCGGGTCATAGGAAACATTGAGCAAACTTACTTCCGCGAATATCACTAACGGAAATAAGATTACCAGGCCTGCGAGAATAAAGAATCTAAATAGTTTTTTCATGTGCATTACAATCTCTCCTTCTGCATATTTCAACTCATTACCATAAAGGATAGGTTGCAGGGTCTCATGACCCTGACAGATTGCTTATACTCGATGCCTCAACCTATCATCAGTCCCTCAATTCGCACCTGATAACCCTCCTTTGTTTTACTTAAAAAATTTATAAGGCCGCTGTGTCTCCACTGGAGCATACACAGGCGTGGTAAAAACCAATATCTCCTGCCTATCTGCAGATCGCTTTTAAATTCCTTGATTATGCCTTCATAAGCCTCCGCTGAATAGTAGCCTATGTCTTTAAACTCCTTTGACCTTGGGTGAAGAGGTCCTGTTACGCACCAGACAAGAACTCCGTTTCTGGAATCAACTGACATCACTATTCCGCAATGGGTTATTGGACACCCGCATGACATCCCAAGCGGCCTGCCAATGAGGATATCTCCCTTTTTAATCTCTAATTCCTTAATTAACTGCGGGTTATGGGGAAGCATGGTTTCCCTTGGTCCAAGCTCATTCGGGAATGTCTGCAAAACAAAATCATAATCCCTGCCAAGAGAATCTATCCAGGTTGCTTGTCCTGTTACATCTGCCAGGTTGCATTCACTGCATGCATTTGGGCTGTACTGAATCTCTGACTTTTTACCAATACTCTCCTTGCTCAGATGTATACAGTTCTTTATTTTGCCAGGATCTTCTGTTATTATTGCTGCAAACTCTTCGCATGATTTAAAACCGCATATTCCGCAGTCTAAACCTGGTAAACTTTTAGGTACTTCTTTTATCACTTCACTCTTTGCTTCCATTTTACTGACCTCCTAAATTTATATTCATTGATGATATTGATCTGAGTTTTTTAAAAGCTTTGGGTAAAGTATCAAGGAAATAATCCACCTCTTCTTCTGTATTGTATCTTCCCAGAGTCACTCTGAGCGCACCACGGGCCTGCACCGGATTCAGACCTATAGCTGCAAGTACATGGGATGGTTTATTCTCTGCTTGGTTTGACGAGCATGCAGAGCCGGTCGATACTGCAATACTCATTGCGTCTAACTCAAGCAATAGCCTTATTGCTTCTCCTTCAAAACCGTAGAATCCAAAATTTACACTGTTAGGCAAACGCAAATTCCCATGCCCGTTGAGATATGCCTCATTAACAGCGGTAAGGACATTGCTGATGATTTTATCTCTGAGGTATTTCAGCCTTTTTATCTCCGGCTCAAATTCTTCATGACAAAGTTCTGCTGCCTTTACAAAACCGGCTATTCCCGGAATATTTTCAGTAGACGACCGCAGTCCACGTTCATGGCCGCCTCCGTGCTGCCAGGGTTCAATCTCCACACCCTCTCTGATAAATAAAGCCCCGACACCTTTTGGACCATAAATCTTGTGTGAGTTTATTGAAGCCAGGTCAATGTTCTGGTTTCTCACATCTATCTGGACCTTAGTAAATGACTGGCATGCGTCTGTATGGAAATAAACCCCATGCGCCCTGCAGATATTTCCTATTTCTCCAACAGGCTCGATTGTTCCTATTTCATTGTTTGCATGCATAATTGAAACTAATATTGTGTCTCTCCTTATCTGGTCTTCCAATTGGTTTAGATTAATAAAGCCGTATTTATCTACAGGCAGATAAGTAATCTCAAACCCCTGTCCTTTTAACCATCTGCAGGAATTTAAAATACAATCGTGTTCAATCCTTGAAACAATTATATGTTTCCCTTTTTTCCTGTTGGCAAAGGCGACCCCCTTTATCGCAAGATTATTTGATTCTGTCCCTCCTGAGGTAAAGATAATCTCCTCGGGGTTTGCTCCAATATACGAGGCAAGTTTTGCCCGGGCTTTTTCCATTACGTCTTTTACTTCCCTGCCGTATGAATGGAGGCTTGAGGCATTGCCAAAATAATCTGTAAAGTAAGGAAGCATTTCTTCTACTATACGGCTGTCTACTCTGGTACTTGCACTGTTATCCATATAGATTCTTTTTCCCATCCCTACTCTCCTCTGTAAAACATATCGCTTTCAAGGGGCCTCACTACTCCGAAGTGCTGCTTCCATCCTATCTCTTTCTTCCCGACACAGATTGTACATGTCCCTACAGGCGGGTTTCCCCGCAGGTAAAGTGGAAACACTGCATCATTGGATTCCTCAATTTTTTTTATAATAGGATCTATCCCGATCCCATGGAGTGCGTTAGTCTCAACAACCCGGACACCTTTGGCTGATTCAATAATCCTTGCTCTGAACACCTCTCTTTCAGCCTGCGATACAAGGTCGATTTTTGTTACTACTGACATATCCGCAAGGGATAGCATAGGCCCTATTTTTCTTGGGAGGTTCATCCCGCTTGTTGCCTCTAACACGACAATTCCCAATGAACCTTCAATATAAGGCGAGCACCGCAGACACAACCCTGCTGTTTCCACCAAAAGAAATTTAGCGCCTGCTCTCTCAGCCCATTCAATTGCGTCACCAAGAACCATTACATTGCAATGGTCAGGACAAAGTTCACCTGAATAGACCTTCTTAACCGGTATCCCGAAAGCTTTTTCAAAGATTTCATCCTCATCCGCAAACTGTACATCTATTTTCAGGTATGCAGGCTTGTAATCTTTATCCTTCTTATCAATGAATCTCTTTATGACATGCTTTAGCACTGTAGTTTTCCCGCTTGTTGGCGGTCCGGCACATATAACAATTTTCATCTTATATCTCCTTAATGATTAACTTATAATTTATGGCTTTTACTCTCTCTACTCTTTGCTCTCTACTCTCTACCCTCAACTAAGGTACCCCAATGCCCTCAATTTATCTTCAAGCACCTTTTCCCCGAGGTATTCCCCTTCTCTTATGCGGTTTCTGAAATCAAAGAAGAGGTCATCTAATTTCTTTAT
>MGDB01000110.1:16861-17947 GCA_001790645.1 Candidatus Schekmanbacteria bacterium GWA2_38_11 | reverse complement strand
CATTATTATTCTGAAATCCGAGAGAAGAGCTATCCGCGGGTCGTGGGTTACAAAGATAAAAATCTTTTCATAGTTTTTCAGAAGCTCTAATGCTTTTGTCCGGTGGATTCCTGCATTCTCTATCTCGTCGAGCAAAATTATTGGAGAGTTCCCGATTATTACGGCATCCGCTATCAGCAGTGCACGGGTCTGCCCTCCTGATAACTCTGTCATTGCGCTTTCAAGATTCAATGGCTCTCCTGTAAGCTGATTTGCAAAGTTTACAGTTTCCTCAACGATAGATTCGCTTCTTTTTGTCTGCCTTATCTGGGCATGGATTTTTAAAAAGTCTTTTACCGGCAGATCTGACAGGAAATTGGTATGCTGGGAAATCAGTGCAATTGGATTTTTTGACGGGTCAAACATCCATTCATCAGGAGGAGTATCATCATTTATAAGCACTTTTCTTTTTGACGGGGTATTCAGATTGGCAAAGAGTTCTATATCATTAATCAGTGTGGTTTTCCCGCACCCTGTGGGTCCCACAATGCTTACAATATCACCCATCTCAAGGTTAATCCCGGCAACCGGCTCCTTTGCACCATTTTTCCCCTGCCCTCCCATTATTGTTATCTTTCGTATTTCCATTATATTGTCTCCTCATTTTTAGTGTTAATTACCATTATCTCTATAGACTTTATAGTATTTAAATTACAAAAAAAATGAAACCTTATAAACTAAACATAGAATTCCTCCTTTCATGTTGTAATATATAATCCGTAATCAAAATACTACTATCTCTATAGACTTTATAGCTATTAGGTTAAAAAAATTATTTACTCTTCACTTTTTCTGTTCTTCTTGCAAGCTCTCCCTTTGTTCTCCTGCAGATATCAGCAAAATTTATACCCTCTAAAATCTCTGAAATAGCGTTCCTAACATCAGACATCACCACATAAAGCCCGCAGTTTTTCTCTTCCGGGCAGCTTATATGCGCCAGCTTGCTCACGCATCCAAGCGGTGCAAGGGGACCGTCAATTAAACGGATAACCTGTGCAAGAGTAATTTCATGCGGCGCTTTGATTAAGCTGTAGCCACCCTCAGCCC
>MGDB01000110.1:12551-16845 GCA_001790645.1 Candidatus Schekmanbacteria bacterium GWA2_38_11 | reverse complement strand
AAAACCAGCCTTCTTAAGCTCAAGCAATATCTGCTCCAGGAATTTCTTTGGGATTTTTTCTCTTTCTGATATACCCTGAATCTGCACAGGCCCTTTCCCGTAGTTCAGGGAGAGATCAATCATTGCTCTCAGAGCATATTCTCCCTTCTTTGTAAGCCTCATCTTATTTTAATAATCCTCTCAATGTCTACTAAGTCTATAGATTTAGTTTGAATAATAGTGCAAATCGGAAATTTGTCAAGTATTATTTAGGATTTTTTTCAGATAAGCAGTTTATTCTTTTTTACTATTTCTCTTTCCCTGCATACAGGTCAACGTAGGACAGGGCGGCTTTGACAAAATTTTTAAAAAGCGGGTGCGGGTTGTGCGGAGTGGACTTAAACTCCGGATGGAACTGGGGTGCCACAAACCACGGATGGTCTTTTAATTCTATTATCTCAACATATTTCCCATCGGGAGAAAGCCCTGAAAAACAAAATCCGTGTTTTTCAAACAACTCCCTGTATCTGGTATTAAATTCATAGCGGTGGCGGTGCCTTTCAGAGATTAATTCACTCTGGTATGCTTCAAATGCCTTAGTGCCTTTCTCAATCTTACAGGGATATGAACCCAGTCGCATTGTCCCGCCCTTATCCTTAACCTCTTTCTGCTCTGTTAAAAGGTCTATTACGGGATTAGGCGTGTCCTTTGAGAACTCGCTGCTATTGGCGTCTTTAAGGTTGCACACGTTCCTTGCAAATTCTATGCTTGCAACCTGCATACCAAGGCAGATGCCAAGCAAAGGAACTTTGTGTTTCCTTGCGTAAGTTACTGCGTTGATCTTTCCTTCTATGCCTCTCTCGCCAAATCCGCCCGGAACAAGAATTCCGTCAACATCAAAAAAATGCTTTTCTTCATCTTCTGTTACAAGTTTTCCGGCATCAATCCATTTCAGATTCACTCTTGCATCATTTGCAATACCGCTGTGAGTTAAGGCTTCAGTCAGACTTTTATAAGACTCCTGGAGCTCCACATATTTCCCTACTATCCCTATTGTTACGGAATAGGTGGGTTTCTTAATTTTAGCTACTACCTCCTCCCACTTGGAAAGGTCAGGCGGGTTTGTCTTAAGGCCCAGGAGATTCACGATTATTTCGTCAAGCCCCTCTTTATGAAAATTCATGGGGACTTCATAAATTGTATCAACATCAAGTGCGGTTATCACAGCATTTACATCAACGTTACAGAACAACCCGATCTTAGCCTTTAAATCTTTTGGCAGGAATTTATCAGTCCTGCAAAGGAGGATGTTGGGCTGGATACCAATGGCCCGGAGCTCTCTTACGCTGTGCTGGGTCGGTTTTGTTTTAAGCTCTCCTGCTGTCTTGATATAAGGAACTAATGTGAGATGAATAAAGATTACGTTTTCCCTTCCCATCTCAATCCACAACTGCCTTATTGCTTCAAGGAATGGCTGGCCCTCAATATCTCCGACTGTACCGCCTATTTCAGTTATGACAACATCAACAGTAGTTGCTAATTTTAATATATTTGATTTTATCTCATTAGTTACATGTGGAATTACCTGTACTGTGCCTCCAAGGTAATCGCCGCGTCTTTCTTTCTTAATTACTTCGTTGTAGATTTGCCCGGCTGTAAGGTTATTGAGTTTACTGGTGCGGAAGCTTATGAATCGCTCATAATGGCCAAGGTCAAGGTCAGTCTCAGCCCCGTCGTCAGTTACAAACACCTCACCGTGCTGATAGGGGTTCATGGTTCCCGGGTCAACATTTAGATAAGGGTCAAGTTTCTGAAGGGTCACCTTAAGTCCCCGGCTTTCAAGGATTGCTCCAATTGAAGCCGATGCAAGACCTTTACCGAGGGAAGAAACAACGCCGCCGGTTACAAATATAAATTTTGTACTCATTTTTCCCAATTATTTATATCTGAGATTCATGGCTTCTTCAACTCTTTTTATATCATCTGGTATATCAACGCTGATTGGATCATATTCTGTATCAAGAACTTTAATTTTATAACCATTCTCTAAAATCCTCAATTGCTCAAGTCCCTCAGCTTTCTCTAACGGTGAAGGAGGAAGGTTAGAAAATTCCAATAAAAACTCCCTCTCAAATGTATATAAACCTATATGCTTATAATAAGAGATTTTCTCCTCTTTCTCACCTTTTGGAAACGGTATCGGGAATCTTGAAAAATAGATGGCAAAACCATTTCCATCAACCACCACCTTAACCACATTGGGATCGTGGATCTGGTCATGGTCTGAAATGTGTTTTTTAAATGTGCAAACCTTTATCTCTTTATTGCCTTTGAGAAAAGATAGGGAATCATCTATTAAAGAAGGGTCTATTAAGGGTTCATCACCCTGAAGGTTTACAATAAAATTACATTCTAAATCCTTTGCTACTTCTGCAACCCGATCAGTCCCTGAAGCATGGGCCTTAGAGGTCATTTTAACTTCCCCTCCAAAATTTTTGACTTCTTTATATATTCTCTCATCATCAGTAGCAACTATTATTTTGTCAGCCTCACGGGATTTTGATGCCCTCTCATATACATGCTGAATCATAGTTTTCCCCTTTATCTTAGCCAAAGGCTTCCCCTGAAACCTTGTAGACTCATAACGAACTGGTATTATAACAGATGATTTCAAAAAATTAACCTACCTTAAAAAACTTTATCATAATAAATTAAAAGTTCAGATACCAAAGCCTAAATATCAAATCAATCCAAAAATACTAAATTCTAAACACTAAATTCTAAACAAATTCAAAATACTAAATCCAAATGTTCGAAACCTCTAAATTGATCTTTTATTATTTTGGATTTTGAACATTTGATATTGTTTAGGATTTAGAAATTAGATATTAGAATTTCTCATACATTGAACCTTGGTATTACCTCACCTAATCTCCATCAAAGCATCATATAATTTTTTAAATTCAAAAATAGATAACGCTTCAGCCCGCGCCCCTGGATCTATACCAGAAGAACTGAATAAGCTGTGAATTAGCTGCGGGTCCTTTTTTATTTCATCTAAATTTTTCAGATTATTTTTTAAGGTTTTTCGTCTATGGGCAAATGATGTTTTAACCAGTTTTAAAAACAGATCATAGTCACTTAAATCTATCCTCGGCTTTGACAAAGGAATGATTTTAATTATTATTGAATCAACTTCCGGCTCAGGATAAAAACTATCCCTTCTTACTTCAAAACCAATTTTTATATCTGTAAAAACCTGGAAAAAAACTGTCAGAGAACCATAATCCCTGGTATTCGGATTTGCCACTATCCGCATTGCCAACTCTTTTTGGAGCATTACTGTTATGTCTTTAACATAACTTTTAATCTTTAGCAACTGAAACAAAATAAGCGTAGAAATATAATACGGAAGGTTTCCGGCTACCCTTGCTTTTTCTCCCGGCTGCAGGTGACCTGCTATAAACTCCTCAAGATCAAGTCCCAGGATGTCCTGATTTATAAATTCTATATTTTTTAGATCCTGCTTTAATTCCTCTGAAACCTTTATGAGCCTGCTGTCAGTTTCAAAGGCAAAAACTTTCTTTACTTTCCTTGCGAGCGGAAAAGTCAGCGTGCCAAGTCCAGACCCTATTTCTATAAAAACATCCTTATCTGAGGGGTCAATAAAGGCAATTAATTTATTTACGGCCTCAGGGTTATTCAGGAAATTTTGGCCTAAGGACTTTTGGGGAGTTATTTTATATTTCTTTAAAACTGTGATTAGCAAAGACCTTGCTTCCAGTTTTTATAGCTATTTATTAGATGTCTCATAAAAATATTATAAGAGACCTCTGATTACGCAGATATGAGAAAAATTACAGAGATTTGTTATCATAAATTTAACCTGTGTAATCTAACTTAATCTATGTAATCAAGAGATTTATTTTTTTTAGGCATCTCAGAAATCTCTATTAAGGAGCTTGCAGCTTCGAAAACTTCCTCTACCTCAATCTCTTTCATGCATTTAATCGAATCACAAGTTCTCTTATAGCAATTTTTGCAGTGAATATCTTTTTGGATTATTCTATGACGGTCGCCATAAGGACCATTTATCAGCGGGTCTGAGGGACCGAAAATGGCAACGGTCGGTACTCCCATTGCTGATGCTATATGCAAAGGACCTGTATCTCCACCAATAAACAAATCCATCCGGCTTAAGACCGCAATTAATTCCTTCAAAGTTGTCCCTTTTATCTCTATTGCTTTTATTTTCATCATCAGGTTTATCTCTGTCACCAATAATTCTTCATCCTTACCAGAGATCAGCAACAAC
>MGDB01000110.1:0-12545 GCA_001790645.1 Candidatus Schekmanbacteria bacterium GWA2_38_11 | reverse complement strand
TTAAAATTTTCTTTTATCAGATTGCAAAGAATGGCAAACTTATGGCATTCCCACATTTTCGTAACCCAGCCTCCCCCTGGATAAATTCCTACTGTAAATTTTTTCCTATCAATATGGTATTTTGAAAAAATTTCGTCCGCTAATTTATGGGTTTCAGAATCAGGGTAGATCAGCTTAGATTCCTTTCCATTGACTCTGATCCCTAATTTCTTGAGCAAGCTTAAATTTTTATCTACCATATGGGCGTCTCGGTTGCCCGGAGTGACTTTTACCTTGGTGAACAAAGAATTCATCGGTTCTCTGCAACTTCTCTTGTCAAAACCTATTGAAAATTTGGCTCCGGAAAAGAATGTAATAATTCCACTCTTTATAAGACCCTGGAAATCCAAAGCAAGGTCGAACTGTTCATCCCTCAGTGTTTTAAAAAAATTTTGCATCTCTTTTATTACAGGAATAAAAAGCTTTGGATTTCTGATATCCCTTCTCCAGCACTTGGTGTCGATTGTATATAACTTGTGAATGTTCTTGTTGCCAAGGAGAATATCCTTAGACTTTTCTTCAACGACCCAGCTTATCTTGGCCTTCGGGAAAGCGTTTTTGAGAGCATTTAAGCTTGGAAGGGTATGTACTACATCCCCTATGGAACCAAGTTTAACAATTAAGATTTTTTGAAAATTCATTTTTATGCAATCTGGCTTTTAGATTTTTTTATTTTTTCATTTCTTAACAAATATGTCAAATTTTTTTAAGCATAAAGTATCTCTTCACCCCGTGAAAGTATCTAAGGTGGGATGGTCGACTTTATTCACTCTTAATCGTTCGACTGAGCTCACGATGAAGTCCTTCTATCCTTCTACCTTTTGACCAGACTCAAGTCTCAGGATGCAGCTCGTCGAACCATCGAGCCTTTTCAGAGAGACTAAAGCCTCCCTTACCCGTATTTTCCTCTTTAATTACTGATAAGAAAATGCTTTTAAGCATAAAAAGTTCGGACTTTTTTACAGTTTAAAGTTTAAAAGGTCAACAGGTTGATAACTAACACAATAACAGAGCATCCTTGCAAAACAAGTCAGATATGTTATTATGAAAAAATTAATTTTAGATTGGCAGTTTTAGGTAAAAAGTCTTATAGAACTATATTCTATATGAAAAAATTATTACTATTCAGAATCAGAATAATTGATGAATACATAATGAAGGAGATATTTTTCCCTTTTCTCTCACTCCTTATACTTTTTACGATACTCCTCATACTTGGCAATATTAGGACACTGATTGAGCTAATAGTAAACCGCGGCATAGGATTACTCTATATCCTGGAGCTTTTGATTTTCCTTATCCCTCAATTCATTGGTTACATTATTCCCATAGCACTTTTCATTGCAGTAATCACTGCCATGTTTCGCATATCCACTGATAGTGAGATAATAGCAATTAAATCCTCAGGGATTAGTTTATATAGAATATCTTTGCCAGTAATAATATTTTCTTTCTTTTGTTTCATCCTGTCGCTGTATACAATACTGGTAATTACGCCTTCATCATATAATTATTTTAAACAGCTCTCCTTAGAATTAATTCGTAATAGAGCCGTAATTGGGCTTCAGGAAAAATCATTTAATGAATTAATGGACGGTTTTGTCATGTATCCCAATGACATTTCATCAAACGGACTGCTTGAGGGGGTTTTAATTTCAGATAGCAGGGATGAAAAAAATAAGAGAGTAATATTCGCAAAGGGAGGAAGAATGATACCCGGGAAGAACTCCTCTGAAATACTTTTACATTTATCTGATGGCGGTATCCATGTATTTGAAAATTTGTCCGAGACCTATAAGCTCATAAAGTTTTCATCTCTGGCAATACAAGTGGATTTGCTTAGGAGATTTGAAGTAAAGGAATTCAACTCCAAGCGGATGATGTCCATTGCTCAATTAAAAAAGCTGGGAGATGAACATAAAAACGACAAAAAGAAATTTAATAGCATAATGATAAGTATATACCAGAAATTTGCAATCCCTTTTTCCTGCGTAGTGTTCGGGATACTCGCTATCCCCTTTGGAATCATCTTTCAGAGATCCGGCAGAGAACCGGGATACGTTGTCTGCATTACCTTAATGTTGGCTTACTTCATTTTTTTCATGGCAGGAAAGAGACTTGGTGAGCAGGGAATTGTAAGTCCATTGGTCGCCACAGCAACCCCAAACCTTATCTTTTTTACTATTGGAATTTATTTGCTTCACAGGATAACCAATGACAAAAGTTCCTGGATGCTGGAAAGCTCCCAAAAAATAAAAACTGTCTTCTTTATAATCCAGAAGAAACTATCCAAAGACAAAACCCCCGAAAAGTGACAAGAAGGTTTTCAGGCTAAAAGGCCCATATAAAGTTTCTCGTAGGACCTGGCTTCTGACTCGCTGTCAAAATATTTTTCTGCTGCAAAGCGGGCTTCTCTTCCCATGTTTTCTCTGAGCTTCTTATCCCCTAAAAGAATTAGAAGTTTATTCTTCAGATCTTCAACATTCTGATTCGCAGAAATCAGTCCGTTAACACCGTCAGTTATAATTTCTCTGATAGCTCCAAAATCAAAGGCGACTACTGGTCTTCCGCAGGCCATCGCCTCTAAAGCAGCCCTGCAGCTTCCATCATTACCTTCAGCTAAAAGAATAGACACGTCCATGGCAGCATAGAGACAGGGGAGGTCATCTTTCCTGTAACCGGCAAAGATCACATTCTCAATTAAACCTAACTCCTTGGCCATCTCCCTGATCCTTGGCAGAGTTTCCCCTTTGCCTGCAAAAACAAGCTTAATATCTTTGTATCTGGTCTTAATAAAAGGCAATGCTTCAAGTATGAGATTATGGCCCCTGCCTGGTTTAAACCTTGCTACCATACCTATAACCGGAACGTCCTGATTTATGGAGAATTCCTGCCTTATCTTTAGAGAAGAAAGAGAAGGGTCAAACCTCTTTATATCCACAGAACCCGGTATAACCTTCACTATATCAGGGTTTATTCTGAAATTTTCAATGATCATCGATTTATGAAACCGGGACACTGTTGTGATAGCGTCGCAGATTTTCTCATACAGGATCTTATACCCTCTCCTCTTTTGCATGGACTTCTGGTTATGGACTGTCCTTACTATTTTGGGTTTGCCCTTTGAAAGGGATGAAGAAAACTTTGCTATCCACTGATCATTGGAGAGGTGGCAGTGAAGGATATCTATTTTTCTGCTGTCAATTTCTTTTGAAAGCCTCAGGATATCTCTTAGAGTTTTTACCAGGTTAATACCTCTCTGGAGGAAGAGAGAAGTTTCCACATCAACACCAAGTTTTCTGGCATGGGAAGCAAGATTCCCTTTTAAAGGACTACAGAAGAAAAAGACATTATGGCCTAACTGTTTTAATGCAAGGGATAATGAGAGCGCTGGTGCGGCAGCCCCTGTCAGGTGATGGCTGCTGATGACATGGATGATATTTAGCTTGCGCAAAGAATGACTCCTGAAGAGATTTTCATATCACTTTTAATGGCAGTGTAAAGAGGATGAGGTAATAAATAAGCAGCACAAAACAAAATCAATTTATTTCAAGTATTCTGGAATTCAAGAGCAAGTGCTCACTCCCCCTACCCTCCTTTACTAAAGGGAGGTAGGGGGATTTGATTCCCACTTGAATCCTTTCCAAGTAGTTTCTATTTTTGCGCTTTTAACTTTTAGTTTTAAACTTTTTAATCTACTGCTCTTCCCATAGTAATAAACAGGTCACTTGTTGTAACACCGGGATGGTTTTTCTCCTGAGCAACTTTTTCTGCCATATTTATGAGCTTTGATATTCTAACTTCATCCATGTTTTTGTTAAGCATCAGGGCCGAAAGGGCATGGAGAGCATGCTGGCACCAGAGGGATTTAATCAGTTTACTTACCGTTTCAACGCATTCATTTATTTCTTTCTCAACAGCCTGTTCCTCACACTCCGCACCAAACACCGGATCACACTCGAGGCATGCAGCATAATGGAACATGGATTCTCCGTCAATCTTTGGCGGTGTTTCATCTATCGTTTTGTAATCAAGCTTTGCGGAAAGCTCTGCAAAAGCTGCGTCCAGCATTACAGTCGTAACACCACTGAGCCCGCCTTCTTTCAGCATCTTTTTCTTAAGGGTCTCAGGTTTTATCATGGATTCTACTTTTAATTTATTATTTGCCAATTCTTCTGCAAGGGCCTGAATCTTTAAGACATTGCTCAATGGGACTGTGCCATCAGCCATAGAAGAACTCAGGTTAAACCTTGCGTGGCAGCACCAGGGCATCTTCTCAGATTTTGCCAGTGTGAAGCGGCTCGCACCAGAAATTGCTTCAAGGCTCTTGCAGGTCTCCCGCAGTTTCTTATTGCAGCTCTGGCACATGTGAATGTATTTGAGCGCTCTTTCAGGGATCCACCCTGTTGCCTTTTTTTTCTCAAATGTCGCCAAACTCTCTTTATCAAACTGCCTTTCCCCTATTTTCTCTCTATATTTCCCAAGGCAGGTTGAGGAACAGAAGTATTTTTCATTAAGCTCCATCGCGTCTTTTATCACCAAAGTTTTATTGCAGGTCACACAAGCCGACTCCATTAAGTACTCCTTACTTAAGTTATTTATTGGAAAGAATTTTTTGTTTTGCCACTTTAAATCCACTTATTTAGCTATGGGAAAAACTTGAAAAGCTTAACCTTACTCTTAGATTTTTTTTGCTTCATCGACGAGCATTATGGGTATATCATCTTTTATCTCATACATAAGCTTGCAGGCATCGCAGATTAATCCATCTCCTTTTTCGCTCAAGTGTAGATCTCCTTTACACTTGGGACAAGCTAAAATATCCAGCAGTTCCTTATCAATAGCCATTAAGTTCTCCTTCTTGTGAAATTGATTTAATCCTTTTTTTAGAGGTTTTTATATTAAAAAACCCTTCTATGTCAACGATGAAATTTATCATTTAAAAGCATTAAGATTAAAGTTACAGTTCAAAGTTTTGAGTTTTAGTTTTGCACTTTTCACTTTGCATTTTACACTTCCATCTACTCGCTGCTTGAACCTCCAAAATTAGAAATTTTCCTTATAATATCCTTTGAGGAATGATCCTTTGGATCTCCTGTAATCGCTACTTTGCCTCCATAACTCTTTACTGTTTCCCTCTCTGGAACAGTATCTAATGTATAGTCAGACCCCTTTGCATGAATATGAGGCTTAAGCGTTAATAAAATGTTTTCTACATTGCGCTCAGGAAAAAGAGTAATGTAATCAACACATTCCAGAGCGGATATTATCTCGACTCTTTCTTCTTCGTTTGTGACAGGCCTCCCGCTGCCCTTCAATGCTTTTGTTGACTCGTCACTATTTATGGCAACGATTAAAATATCCCCGAGGGCTTTTGCTCCGGTTAAGTAGCGGATATGACCGACATGGATAATATCAAAGCAACCATTTGCAAGTATAATCGTTTTCCCTTTCCCTTTAAAACTATTTACAAGGACCTCGAGTTGCCTGAGGGTCTTAAATTTTGGAACTCTCTCAAGCATTCAAAATCTCCTTTAACTCTTTTTTTGTTACAGTTGCTGTCCCTCTTTTCATAACCACAATTGCACCTGCATAATTAGCCAGGTTCATTGCTTCTTCCAGAGTTCCCCCTGAAACAAGGGCAAGAGTAAAGGTAGAAATCACAGTGTCTCCGGCCCCCGTTACATCTGCAATCTCATCAGAGCCGAAAATAGGGATTGAAACTATTTTCCCGCTATTTTTAAAAAGTGTCATCCCTTTCCTCCCCCTTGTTATTAAAACAGCAGAAGGATTGATCATCTTCATGATTTTTTTTCCGGCTTCGGTCAGAGACTTTTCATCTTCATCCCTGATATCTATGCCCGAACATAGAGAAGCCTCAGGCTCATTTGGGGTCACAGCAAAAACATTTTTAAACTGAGCTAATTTGAAACGGGAATCTACTGTAATTATCACTCCATTATTCACACTCGCTATTTTATTTATCTTTTCTATCAGCCTCGGAGTTACCAGACCCAACCCGTAATCAGAAACCATTAATGCCCTGGCTTTTTTCAGGTTAGCCTCTAAAAACTTCTCTATTTTTTGTTCAGTAGTGTTCTTAATCATATTTCCAGGCTCTCTATCGATACGGATAACCTGCTGCCTTGTGGTGTGGTAGCTGCCTGCCAGGATTCTCGTCTTCCGTGTTGTAATCCGGTCCTTTTCAACAAAAATCCCATCTGTCGGGATACCGAGCTTCCTTATATTTTCCAGGATTACCTTTCCAAAATGATCGTTCCCTATTACTGAAATTGGAATAACATTGCATCCAAGGCTTCCAAGATTATTCAGAGCATTCCCTCCTCCGCCCAGGAATATATGCTCAGAGTCAATTTTCAGGATTAGTACAGGAGCCTCCCTTGAAACCCTGCTAGTACTTCCATAAATATATTCATCAGCTATTATATCCCCTATGGTCAGTATTGTAGAGGATTTAAAGTTATTTATTAATTCCAGCAGCCGTTTTTTATTAATTTTCTTTTTCATGAATTAAAAAATCTGGTTACAGGGTTAATTTTCTCCTGGTCAAAGATCCACAAAACAGCTTCCATTAAGTCTTCAGCTATAAAAACTTTTTTAAGAAAAGAATCCCGGTTATTGAGTTCCAATTCACCGGCTCCGTACCCACTCCTTACAATTATTGCTCTGGCACCTGCATTCTTTGCAAGAACTGCATCACTTAACTTATCTCCTATAACATAACATTTGGTTAAGTCCAGATTAAACTCCTCTGCAGCCTTGAGAAGCATTCCCGGAAGAGGTTTTCTGCAGTTGCATCTACTCCTGTAAGGTTTTTTACCTACCTTAGGGTGATGAGGACAATAGTATATCTTATCAAGAAATGCTCCTTCAATCTGGAGGAGGGTTTGAAGCCATTTGTTGGCTTTAATTATCATTTCTTCTGAAAAATATCCCCTTGCAACTCCGGCCTGATTCGTTGCAAGGATGGCCTTAAAGGGAGACTGGTTAAGCAACTTTATGGCCCTGCCGGACCTTGGTAAAAGGGTTAAGCGGTTAGTGTCATTGACATAACCTACCTCAACAGTTACTGTTCCATCTCTGTCAAGGAATATGGCCCTGTTCTTTTTTTCATTTTTTACTGTCATATATCCTTACCACCACAATTTTGATTTTTGAATTTTAAATTTCTATTAAACCCTTTATATAATATTTAATCTCCTGCCAAGCAACTCAATTCCTTTTATAACATCTTCTACTTCGATTGCCTCAATACATGCTGGTTTACCATTGACTGATGGTTCACATTCCTTAAAATAATTCTGCCTGCAGGGTCTGCAGGTAAAAGGCTTTATGACAATCTCATATTTTTCCTTTTCCAAATATGGCGCTGTTTTCTCAGGAGCTGCAGGCCCAAAAATAGTGACTACCGGTACCTTTAAGGCAGCAGCTATATGCATTGGCCCGCTGTTGTTTCCAATAAACATGTCACAGCATTTTATTATGCTGGTTGCCTCCCTCAAAGAGATTTTACCGGCTAAATTTATTACTTTTTCTTCCGCGAGAGAAGCTATTTTTGAAGAGACTGCCTCGTCAGCTTTGCTCCCCAGAATTACCACCTGTGCATTATAATTTCTGACTAATTCATCGCATACCTTTGCATATCTTTCAGGCAGCCATTCCTTAGGTTTGATAGAAGCCCCTGCATGCATAGCAACCAGAAGCCTGGTAGATGGGAGGCGATTCTGCGAGATGAAATCTTTGGCAAAGTTTTCATCTTCTTTGGAAAACTTAATAGTCAGTACCCTGCTATGCGGCTTAATTCCTATCCCGCTTACAAGGTCAAGAAAGTAATCGACCTCATGCTTCTTTATTATCTCAGGAGTAGCATGTATTTTTTCTGTAAGCAATAATCCCCGACCATCAGTATCAAAGCCGATTCTCTGCGGTATTCCCATAATAAAAATTTCAAGGGCAGAAACAAAAGAGTTGGTAAAAAGAATACCGAGGTCAAAATTATATTTTCCCCTCCATGACCTCGAAAGCTTTAACCTTCCCAGCAGACTGTTATTCAGGAGTTGTGTATCAAATATCAAAAACTGATCAATGCATGGATTATACTTTAAAATTTCAGCTACAGAAGGATTAGCGCCAACAAATATCTCCGCTTTACTGAAGCTCTCCTTTATTGCAGCCAGCGCAGGAGTTGTCATAATAGCATCCCCTATCCAGTTTGATTCCCTTATAAAAATCTTATTGATATTCTCTCTGTTTAACATAACACCTGACCAAAGATTAAATTCAAATATCAAAGCCCAAATGATAAATTAAGTTTAAAACTCCAAATTCCAAGTACCAAATTTATTTTGTGTTTTGAGCTTTGTCATTTGTCATTACTACATATTGATCTCTTGTAAAATCTTTCTCCTTATACTTTTTAATCAAAACCTTGGGGCGTGTTTTCCATCTTCTGTGCACCCAGAACCATTGCTCCGGATATTCCCTTACATAATTTTCAATAACGGTTGTAATGGCTTGTGTAAAATCTACCAGGTACTTTTTCCTGTCTATTCCTTTTTCTATTTCTACAGGTTTTTCAAATTTTACTCTGTGCTTACTTAAACCTTCTCTGATTATAAATGCGGGGATGACAGGGACATCTGTTCTGAGAGAAAGCAGAGCCAATGCAAAATTTGTACAGGCTTTTTTACCGAAGAAATCAACAAATACGCCTTCGCTGTGTTTTACATTCTGATCATTTAAAGTCCCTATTATCTCCTTCTTCTGTAAGGCTCGCAGGATATGCTTCATCCCGTTTTTCTTTGAAATTATTTTATTTCCTGAGTGGGAGCGGTACTTAGATACAACCATATCAAGGACTCTGCTATCCAAAGGACGAACTATAATATTAAATGGTTTATGATAAATGGCAAACAGATGTGGTAAAATCTCCCAACTCCCGAAATGGGCTGTGCAGAAGAGAATCCCCTTCCCTCTTGCAAGGGCGCTCCAGACATAGTCGATATTTTCAAAGGTCACTATATCATTTAAATTCTCTCTGGTTAATTTTGGAATTCTGCAGAAATCAAGAAAGGTGAGAGATAGATTCTCATAAGCTTTTTTTGCAATAGATTTAATATCTTTTTCGCTCTTCTCGTTACCAAAGGCCGTCTTTAAATTTTCAATTGTTATGTCCCTGTGCTTCTTGTCAACATAGTAAATGAAAAGGCTGAGTCTGGTAAGGACAAATCCTGCAGCCCGAACAGGGATAGAACCGATCATCTTCACTAATGCAAGAGAAATTATAAAAAAAATTCCCATGACTTTTCAAAATACTTTAAGATAATTCTTTCAAACTCGTCTTCCTCATCTAAGGCTACTGAAAGTTTTAAAAAAAATAAGTTATCCATCAAGGAAAGGAGCCCAGAAGACCTTGTAACATCCTTTTCAGTAGTAATTATTGCCTCTGCTTTTAGCTCTTTAGCCTTACTGTCTATGGCCTTTATTTCATCAGATGAATAGTAATGGTGATCACCAAACTCTATAAAATCTATGATTTCAACTCCCGTATCTCTCAACGATTTTTTGAAAGACTCCGGGTCAGCAATGGCTGAAAATGCCAAAACCTTTTTATTCTTAAATAAAGTCGCCTCATAAGCCCTTTTTGATTTGAAATCTACAACCATCTCAGCTTTATGGACAGCTTTAAAAATCGGGGCAACCTTATTATACTGCTTAATAAAATTCTTAAAAGAATTGATATTTTTATCAATTTGATTGGTCTTTGTCAATACTATTAGGTCTGCTCTCCTAAGGGCTGCAAAAGGCTCCCTGAGGCTGCCTCCAGGAATTAATTTGTTCTTTTCAAAGTCTTTGCTTGAATCAATTAGCAATATATTCAGATCCCTTTTAAGGCTGATGTGCTGATACCCGTCATCAAGAACAAGGGCTTTTACGCCGTATTCTTCAATGGCGTATTTACCGGTTAAAAACCGGTCTTTGCCGGAAATTACAGGAACCTCTTTTAATTTTTCTGCAAGCATCACTGCCTCATCACCTGCAAATGGAGGTTTCATGACAACTTCTTTAGTAGTTGAAACGACATTTATGGCTTTGGATTTTTTTGACTTATACCCCCTGCTCAATACTGCATGAAAAATATTATTCTTTGAAAGGATATTTGAGACCTTTTCAGTAATTGGAGTTTTTCCGGTACCTCCCCATGAAAGATTCCCTATGCTTATAACACAGCAGGGAAGTCTTCTCTCTTTAAGAAACTTTATTTTATAAAGAATATTTCTGCAATTTATTATGAGAAAATATAAGGCGGAGATTAGAGAGAGAAAACTCTTAATAAAAGATGCTGCCAGTCCTCTCTTTCTCCCGCTGATGAGCTCAAGGTAATAAGTTCTTATATCCATTCAGTTGTGTCCAAAACAAAAAAATGTAAAGTTCGCTCCCAGCACGAACCTACTTTAACACAGGTCTGTCATTCCGCACACGCCTGTCCTCACGAAAGTGGGGAATGCGGAATCCAGGGTTTCCTGTGAAAACAGGAATCTAATTCATTTAATAGTTCCCTGCTTTCGCAGGGACGACGTCTGGATTCCCGCTTTCGCCTGTCTGCCGGCAGGCAGGCGGGAATGACACTGATAATATTATTTTTTTACCACGATGCAAGGCATCAAGGAATTATTTTTATTTAAGCGGAAAAAACTTTTTTATCAGGTCAAGGGTTCTCTCAGTTGCACCGAGATTTTTCTCAAACAGAGAGTACGCAACTCTGCCAATCTCCTCTCCTTTTTCAGGATTAGAAAGAAGGTCAGAGATTCTCTGCTCTATTTCAGAAGGGTCGTGGACCTGAATCCCACCGCCTGAGTTTACAAAAAGCTCAGCTATCTCTCTAAAGTTGTGCATGTATTTCCCGAAAAACACCGGTTTTTTAAAAACTGCTGGTTCGAGGATATTGTGTCCGCCAACAGGCACCAATGTTCCTCCTATAAATACAACAGAAGCAATACTATAAATTTGTGACAATTCACCAATGGTATCAAGGAGCATTGCATCCGTTTTTATAACCTCGTCTCTCTTTAGCAGTGTCCTGCGGCAAAAACTCACAGAATTTCTTGTTAAAATACCTTCAACCTCTCCAAAGCGCTCAGGATGCCTTGGAGCAATAATTAAAAAAAGGTTTTTAAATCCTGACCTCAGTTTTTTGTAGGCCCCTACCAGGATTTCCTCTTCACCTCTATGTGTACTTCCGAATACTAAAACCTTACACTCCTCAGGTATCATTAAATCTGCTCTTATGCCTTTTTCTATCTGGGAGCTTGCTCTGAAGACCTGATCAAATTTCAAATTCCCTGTAACATAAATTTTACTTTGTTCTGCCCCAAGTGCGGCAATCCTGCCCGCATCTGAATCAGTTTGCATGCTGAAGGCAGATATACTTTTTAATACCTTTTTAAAGAACGCTTTTGCAATTTTGTATCCGCTGTAGGATTTTTCTGACAGCCTGCCGTTTGCTATCATTATTGGCGTGCCGTTTTCAGAAAGTATCCTCAAAAAATTAGGCCATAATTCTGTTTCCATAATAATACAGAGGTCTGGTTTTAAAGATTTTTTGAAACGCCGCACTGACCAGGAAAAATCCAGTGGAAAAAACGCTATTACATCAGCTTCTTTTATCTTCTCTTTTGCTGTGCGGTTTCCGGTCTCAGTGACAGTAGTCAACATTATTATTAAGTCAGGCCATAGTTCCTTAATCCTTTTTATTAAAAGAGAGGCGGCAATCACCTCTCCGACAGAGACAGCGTGAATCCACATCCGCTTACGTGAGGCATTAAGGTTATCAAGCCGGTGGTTTAAAAACCCAAGCCGCTCTTTAAGCCCTGTCCTGTATTTTCTTGTGAATAAAATTCTGATGAAATAGTAGGGAGAAGAGATAATGAAAAACAGGGATATCAGAAAGTTATATATTACATACATAATTAAATTTGAAATTGAAAATTTAAACCTTTTTAATATCAGGAAAAATTTAAAAGTGCAATTTAAAAAAGCTTGCAATTATCCGGTTGAGAATATATAAATTCAGTCCATCTTTAAATTAATTGATGAATTGAAGGATTCATTAAGAAGTATTTGAGGTTTCAAGCAAAAATCAAATCCCCCCTCGCCCCCTTTTTTAAAGGGGAGTTGGGGGGATTAAGCGCTTGAATCCTTGACCCCTTGACTCCTTGAACCCTTTTTATTGATAAAGGCAAATAGTATGGAAATTTCAAAAAAAGAAGTTGAACATATTGCAAAATTAGCAAGGCTTGAATTTTCAGAAGAAGAGTTGGAGAAATTCACAGGCCAATTAAGTGCTATTCTAAATTATGCCTCAAAACTCAATGAGCTTAACACCGAGAACATTGAACCCACATCACATGTAATAGATCTAAAAAACTGTTTTAAAGAAGACAAGGTCAAAGAATCTCTCCCGGGAGAGATCGCTTTAAAAAATG
>MGDB01000109.1:13759-26944 GCA_001790645.1 Candidatus Schekmanbacteria bacterium GWA2_38_11 | reverse complement strand
AAATCCTCTTCAGCCTTCCTGGCAGCTTCAAGGCTGTTGAACCTTGCAACAATCTCCTTTGCCAGCTTCTGCTTTGCCTCCATGGGATGGACTTTATCTGCCTTTATATCCTCAAGCTCCTCCTTTGAGACTTCACTTAAAAGCTCATAATATTTGAGCATCAGCTGGTCTGAAATTGACATCAGCTTCCCGAAGATTTCATTTGGAGTTTCTGTAATACCTACATAATTTCCCTGGCTTTTACTCATCTTGTTTTCACCATCAAGTCCCTCAAGGAGAGGCATGGTTATTATAACCTGAGGTTCCTGGTTAAAAAATCGCTGCAAGTCCCTTCCTACAAGGAGGTTAAACTTCTGGTCTGTGCCGCCAAGTTCTACATCAGCCTTTATAGCGACTGAATCATATCCCTGGATTAAAGGATAGATAAACTCATGAATTCCGATGGGTCTTTCCGACTTAAACCTCTTAGAAAAATCATCTCGCTCAAGCATCCTTGCTACTGTATGCTGGGAGGCTATTTGGAGGAGTTGAGCAACTGATATTTTTTCCATCCATGAGCTGTTAAAAACGACTTCGGTTTTCTCCGGGTCTAATATTTTAAAAACCTGATCCTGGTAGGTTTTGGAGTTTTTAATGATTTCCTCTCTTGTCATCGGTTTTCGGGTTTCGCTTTTACCTGATGGGTCTCCAATGAGGGCAGTAAAATCTCCGATAAGAAATATTACCTTATGGCCGAGTTTCTGGAAAGCAGACAATTTCTGGAGTAAAACTGTATGACCTAAGTGGATGTCAGGAGCAGTTGGGTCAAAACCTGCTTTTATTCTTAATGGCCTTTTATTTTTCTTTGCTTCAAGGAGTTTTTTTGCGAGTTCCTCCTCAGTTATTATCTCTACTGCGCCTCTTTTTATTATTTCAATCTGGTCAGATACCTCCATAGGATAATGGCCTTATTCTATTGAAAGAAATTCTTGATAACTGAACTTACTATCTCTCCGGGAACATCCTCACGAATGATTGCAGAGCCTATATCTTTTGTCAATACAAAACGAATTTTTCCCTTTTTGACCTTTTTGTCTCTTTCCATAGCTTCCATTACTTTCTTTATGGAAAAGGATAACCTCTTTCCCGGAAGACCTAACAAACGTATAAGATTCTGCTGCCTGTCCATAACATCTTTTTTGCACACACCGGTTTTATAGGATATTTCTGCTGCAAGGAACATCCCGATTAAAACCGCTTCTCCATGAGTCAGTGTATGATATTTTCCGAGGGACTCAAGGGCGTGACCAATTGTATGCCCGTAATTTAGTATAGCCCTTAAATACTTTTCCTTTTCATCCTGCTCCACTATCTTTGCCTTATGAAGGCATGACCTGAAAATAACTTTATTTAAAAGCACCTTGTCCTGAGATATTGTGTAAAGCTTTTTTTCAAGGATTGAGAATAACTCTTTGTCCCTGATTGCAGCCATTTTTATTATCTCAGCCATGCCATTTTTAAATTCTTTTTCAGGCAAGGTTTCCAGAACATCAGAATCAATTATTACCTGCTTTGGCTGGTAAAAAGAACCTATAAGGTTTTTGCCCAGGGGATGGTCTATTGCAACTTTTCCTCCTATGCTTGAATCAACCTGAGCAAGTAGTGTTGTTGGTACCTGTATATAGGGAATACCCCTCATATAGGTTGATGCGACAAAACCTCCTAAGTCCCCTACAACCCCGCCGCCAACTGTTATAACCAAAGAACCTCTTTCCATTTTTTCTTTTACCATCTTGTCATAGAGGAACTTTGCCCATTTCAGGCTCTTAGCTCTCTCTTCATCAGGAACAATAGCGGTTGTAACTTTATAATTTTTTCGAATCTGGTTTTCTATACCCTTTGCATAAAGAGAGAATACCGGGGGGTTTGTTATAATCATAATCTTTTCCATGTCCCCGAGGCTTCCTATAAAATCATTTATCCTCCGTAGGAGTCCTGACCCGATTAAGATTTTATAGCTTCGCTCTTTTAAGTTTACTATTACAGTTTTCATATTAACTCTTATCTTTTTCACAGATTATAGTAGAAATCAACCTCAAATTTTAAAAATTTTTTAAATTCAATCTGTTGAACCTCATCTCTAATCGGTATAATCATAAAACCAGATTTTTTTAGAGCTCTCCTCTCGTTCAGAATCCTTGACATACAGATTCCCTGCTGATATTATTTAAAAAAATTAAGAGGGAGGGTTCAAGAATTCGAGGGTTCAAGCGAAACGCAAAGTTCAAAAATAAAAATTCAAATTTTTGGTATTTAATTTTTTTTCACTTGAATCATAGAACCCTAGACCTCTTGAACCCTTATAAAGACTTTTTTAGAAGAAGAACTTTATGCCAACTATTCTTGTAATTCATGGTCCAAACCTGAACCTTTTGGGCACAAGAGAGCCTGAGGTCTACGGGAAAGAAACTCTAAAAGATATCAACTCCTCTCTCACAAAAGCTGCAAAAGAAGCCGGGGTCAGCATTAACTTTTTTCAGTCAAACCATGAGGGAGAGATTGTTGATAAAATCCAAAAAACTATAAAGAAAGTTGATCTCATAATTTTAAACCCTGGCGGGCTTACCCATTCTTCTGTCTGTATCAGGGACGCTTTGCTTTCAACAAAAATTCCCTGTATCGAAGTCCATCTGTCAAATATCTTTAAGAGAGAAGAGTTCAGAAAGAAGTCCATGATTTCAGATATTGCAGTTGGCACTATCACAGGGTTTGGAAGCAACTCGTATTTGCTTGGGTTAGCGGCAGCAATAGATTTTCTTAAAACAAAATAATCTCCAAAAAAAAGATTGGCTTTGAATTATTGTATTCATATGTAGCAAAAACCACGGGTAGGTTAGGGTCTCCAGACCCCGCTTTGAATTAGGGTCAGGAGACCCTAACCTACCCATTTTGATAATAACAAAATCGCTGACAGGTGGGACCTGCCGGCAGGCAGGCGGCTGTCTGTTAAACCTACTTATGAGATTAAACACCACTTCCCGTATAAAAGCGCTGCAAAAATTTATAAGGCCGCCTCTTTATGGTATGCTGATTACAAATCTTCTCAATGTCAGGTATCTCTCAAACTTCACAGGCTCTTCCGGGTTTATTACCATGACCCCCAAAAAAAACTTCTTCTTTACTGACTTCAGATACATAACACAGGTTAAAAAGGAAGTTAAAGGGTTTAAAATTAATGAATTTAAAAACCAGAATGAGAGTATCAAGGAATTTTGCAGAAAAGCTAAGTTAAGAACCCTCGGATTTGAAGCACCTTATATGCCTTTTTCTTTTTATCAGAGCTTAAAGAAAGCTTTATCACCAACAAAACTGGTTCCAATTGACGGGCTTGTAGAATCTTTGAGGATTGTCAAGGATAAGGAAGAGATGAAAAAAATAAAGAAGGCTATTTCAATCCTTGAAGATGGCCTTAAAGGAATCGTGGGCAAAATAAGGGAAGGAGTTTCTGAAAAAGATATAGTCTTTGAGTTTGAATACCAGCTCAGAAGACTTGGAGCGCAGAAATTGTCATTTGATTTGATTGTTGCCTCAGGGAAAAGATCGGCCCTTCCTCACGGGATTGCCTCAAACAAGAAGATATCAAAGGGAGACCTTGTTGTAGTTGATTTTGGCTGCTGCTATGAAGGGTACCACTCTGATGTTACAAGAACCTTTTCAATAGGGAAACCCGGTAAAAGGGAGGAGAAAATCTATAAAATTGTGAAAAAAGCTCAAAGCATTGCTATAGAAATGATAAATCCCGGAGTCACCTGCGGTGAGATTGATGCAGCGGCAAAGGATTACATAAAGGAGCAGGGATTTGAGAAATATTTTGGTCACGCCACAGGCCATGGAGTTGGTCTTGATGTTCATGAGGACCCGAGAATAATTAAGAGAGTAAATGAAAAAATCAGGGAGGGAATGGTATTTACCATTGAACCAGGAATATATATCCCGAAGCTCGGGGGTGTAAGAATTGAGGATATGGTTTATGTGACAGAGTCAGGGTGCGAGGTGCTTACGAAAAATATTCCTGATGTGTTTGAAATTTGAGAAGATAAATCCCCCTTTTACAAAGGGGGAAGTTATTTGTTTCTTCTATTTAACAGGGAATCCCAACAACCCCCCTTTAGAAAAGGGGCAAATGGGGGAATTTGATTTTTTTTGAGGCATCGGATCCTTTTAGCCCTTGAAATTTTAAAGCTTCCTGGATATTACCTTTTATAAAAGGAGCTTAATATGAATTATAAAAAAACAAGAGTGCTTTTCTGGATATTTGCGCTGCTGTCTTTTTTAGTTTCATTCTCACTTAGAGCAGAGGAAGCCGAAAAATTACCTCCTAAAAAAGAAAAGGGAATTATATTCCCTAAAACTTACAGCCCCGGCGTTAAAACTACTTATATTAAGGACAATACACAGGAAACAATTGAGAAGTCGGAGGTAAAGAAGGGGAAGATTTATTTCTATAATTCCAAAGGTGAGCTGGTGCGTACAGGAAATATTAAGGGTGACAATGTCTTGTATGACAAGGGAGATGTAAAGAGGGAAAAAATTCGTGGCAATCGTATCTACCAGTATGACAAGGACGGTAAGCTGCTTGGAAAGATAGAAGTAAGGCCCTACGAAATTAAGAAAATTTTACCTGACGGAAAAATAGAGAAATTTAAAATCAAAATAAACCGGTAGGAAGGTTTTTTATTTATAAAAATTTTCACGCCACCATGAATATGGTGCCTCGCTCCTGGCTATTTCTGCTAACTCATCCAAATCTTTTTGGGCTTTTTCTAAATTTTTTTTTGCAGCCTCAGTAGCTTCCTGAGCTGCCTTTCTGTCAGCATTGGTATAATTTTCCCTTGAATAAGAGCTTACAGTGCGGTTTTCAAACCTTTCAGCCTCATCCAGAGCAGCTTTAGCCTTTGCAATATTATCGTTAGCCTCTTGGAGTTTTTTGTTCCATTCTTCTATTATTTCATCTTCACTCTTTTTTTTCTCAGGCTCTTTTGCTGCCTCTTTTTCTTCTTTAGGAGTAGAAATGACAGGCGTTTGAGGTTTCATTTCTTCTTCTTTTCTCTCTTCCTTGAGTTTTTCCTCAGATGATCTTAGTCTGTATTTTTCTGGTATTAAATCATAGGTATCTACAAAGTGAATAACTCCCTGGTCATCAACGAATTTGTATATTGCGGCAGAAGAAGGAGAGGGAAGGAGAAAGAAGAATATTGAGAGAGTCATTATAAGTAGTATTTTCATTTTCATATATACCTCAAGTTAATGCAGGGAATACCTCCAATCGGCTGATGGTTCGACTCTTCGGCAAGCTCAGAGCTTACCATGCAGCGCCCTGAGCATCCTGAGCCTGTCGAAGGATCGAAGGGTCCTATGGCTCTCTGTCCATACATCAAATCAAAAGCCGAATAGGGCATGTCCCTACACTTTTGTTTTACATTTACTTGAATAATGCTCCTTCAATTGCATTATTTGAATTATTTACAGCTTACTCATAAAATTTTTATAGCCGCTAAAATTTCTCCTTAGTTCCTCTATGCTGTCTCCTCCGAATTTTTCCATAAAGACATTTGCAATCTCATAGGCAACAACAGCCTCTCCGATTACTGCTGCAGAAGGCACAGCACATATATCAGACCTCTCAACAGAAGCCTTGAATGGCTTTTTTGTAACTATGTCAACTGACCGCAGGGGGACTGCAAGGGTTGGAATGGGTTTCATTGCAGCCCTTATAATAATATCCTCTCCGTTTGAGATTCCACCCTCTATCCCTCCGGCATTATTTGTCTTTCTGTAAAACCCTCCCTTAGCCTTTAATCTGTCCCATCTGGTTCTTTTGTAATATATCTCATCATGAACTTCTGAGCCAAACAAGTCAGCACTCCTAAAACCGACGCCTACTTCTACCCCTTTTATTGCCTGAATGCTCATCAGAGCCTGGGCTAATCTTCCATCAAGCTTCCTGTCCCAATGGGCATGGCTGCCAAGACCTACAGGCGGGTCCATAATAATTATTTCAAATATCCCGCCTAAAGAATCTCCCTTACTTTTAGCACTGTTGATTAAGTTCTTCATTTTCTCCTGTGCCTCTGCATCAGCACAGCGGAGCTCTGATTTTTCTGCTAAATGGAAGATTGAATTAGGATTCCTCGGCAGGTTTTTTGCCCATACCCCGCCTATGTTTACTACGTGGCTTACGACTCTTATTTTAAATTCGCTAAGCAGTTTTTTTGCAGCAGCACCAACAGCGACCCTGCACGCAGTCTCTCTTGCACTTGACCTCTCAAGGATATTTCGCAAGTCCATTTCCTGATATTTAATTCCCCCGGCAAGGTCGGCATGACCGGGCCTTGGCCGCGTGACCATATTCACTTTTTCACTGCGCATGATGAGGGACATCTCATTCTTCCAGTTCTCCCAGTCCCTGTTGCGGATTATCATGGAAATAGGACTCCCGATAGTCTTCCCAAAGCGGACTCCGGAGGTTACCTCAACCTCATCCCGCTCTATTTTCATTCTTCCGCCGCGGCCGTAGCCAATCTGCCTTCTTCTGAGGTCAACATTAATATCATCCTCTGAAAGCTCTAGGCCTGAAGGTATTCCTTCAAGAATGGCATTTATCAATTTCCCGTGGGACTCACCTGATGTAAGGTATCGCAACATAAAAAACCTCTTTTTATTACGAAAATCAATATATCAAAAAATTCCATTAAATTGAAAGAAAAAAGTATAGTTTAATTCCTGAAATAAAAAACCCTGCTTTAAATCCGGAATCTATACGGCAAAGCAGGGTTTTTTGAGATTATCCAAAAATTATGTTGTTATGGTGTAGTTGCTGATGATTCGGCTGAATATGCAGAGTTTCCACTAGCAGCATTTTTTGCTCTAACACGATAAAAATAAATCGTCCCACTTCCTCCAAAAAGTAGGTAAGTAGAAATGAGAGAATATTGTTCTTTCCTCTTCACTTACCCAAAAATTTATTTACGGAACAATAGCTCCATCCTCATTGGAATAATCTGATACTGTTGAGCCATTAAATGCCCTTATTCTATAAAAATGTTGTGAGGCAGAAGTAAGCCCTATTACAGTGATACCAACAAAATTTGCAGGAAGCCAAAGAGCCTCTTTATTTTGAAAATCAGGGAGCTTTTCTATTTTGTATCAAGAACTTTAAAATCGCTTTGCTTTAATGGCACAATAATTGTCTCCTCTGTGCTACCAACCTGCTCCTTATGGCCTTCATCTGGAAGAACTATATATTGATCTGTCACAACTCCATCAGCCTCTGCACTTATTAAAACCTGATATCGGGCTTTTAAGTTTATCCCATAGGTAAGTGTTGCCTGGGCAATTGCTTCAGATGTAGTAGAGTCTCTTGTGATGACCACATTAGTAGTACTGAGAGTTCTATCAAGCTTCCCATTCCCATTGAGATCCTCCCCTCCATCAAGCTGCCCATTTGCATTTACATCCTCGATAAAATCAACTATGCCGTTTCCATTAACATCTTTGTCTATGTCCATTTTCTTATTAGAATTAGTATCTTCGGTATCAAGTATCCCATCAGAATCAGTATCTTCTCCGGGATCAAGTATCCCATCAGAATCAGTATCTTCGGTATCAAGTATTAAATTACCATTGGTATCTTCGTCAATATTATTATGCTGTCCATCTTTGTTAGTATCCTCTGTATTGATTAAAAATCCATATGGAGCGCCTGAAGGTTTAAATTTTAAATCCACAAGCCTTGTGATAGCGACTCCAAAATTGACACTTGTTCCATCAGCAACAGGGTTTCCATGGATATCAGAGACAAGAGCTGAAACAGACAACTTAAAATTAGGTCCTGTCACCTCTGGTAAGTCAGCAGCACTTATAGAGAGATAATGGGGCTTTCCTGATATAGTCAAAAAAGTTGAAGAGCTAATAGAAGGCGTATTCACCAAAAAGGCCTTTATCTTAACACGATTAATACTACTCGTGGTTAAGCCACCTGCTTTAAAATTTACTGAAGCAACCCCATTCTCATCAGTTACTTTAGTACCTGGATCAAGGCTCTCTCCACCGCCTGTACTGTTTTCAATATAAAATTGAATCTCCTGATCTGCGACAGGATTATCGAATGCATCCCTTGCCTTTGCAGTTATTACTGAGGTTCCGGTATTAACTTTAATATTATAGCTGCTTGATGTGACCTCAATTGTAGCAGGAGTATTAGAAAATATTGTCACAGATGTTGTATTTTCAATAGGTTCATTGTCTACTACTGTAAAAACTTTCACCGTTGCTTTCCCCGTTAATGTTCCTGAGGTAAGGGTTGCAGTTGCAATACCTGAAGAATTTATTGAAACTGTTATTGGTATAATTGCGGAACTTGTAAAATACCCTAAGGTTGTAGTAAAGGTAGCAGTTCCTGATGTCACATTTTGAAATGTTGCAGTAATTAAAGTACTCCCTCCATTGACTAAAATCTTGCTGTCAGTAGCAGTTACAGTTACGCCTTTAACCTCAGCAGGAGGCACAGCTAAAAGAACTACGTTAGCGCTTATTCCTTCAACCTCAGCCTGTATTACTATTGAGCCCGAACTGGCAGCGGAGATGGTTATTCCTTTTACCTGACCATTAACATCAGTGACTCCTGAGGTTGCGGATAGAGTGCCAAAATTAAGAGTATCACCAGCAGAAATTGTCCCGTCCCCGTCAACATCTAAGGCGTTAGAGAAATTTATGGTTTTGCCTGAAACAGGGTTATTGGTAGAGTCAGTAAGAGTTGCAGTAATCTCAGAGGTAGTAGTGTCATCACTCGGTATAGTAGCAGGAGAACCCGAGACGGATAATTTTAAAAGCCCGGCCGGAACAAATTTTATTGAGGTGGTAGCAGTTAAATCATTACTCTTTGCAGTTATAGTTACATCTCCATTAAAAGTATCGCTTGTAATGGTTGCTGTTGCAATACCTGATGAGTTTGTGATTCCGGAAGCCGTAATTGTTCCGTGTTCTGCTTCAAAGGTAATTGTTTCACCAACTACCGGATTATTCTTGTCATTACGCAGTAAGGCCTGAACAGTTGCGGTGCTCTGTCCATCTGCCTTAATAGACGGTTTGTCAACTGTAAGGGTTAATGTAAAGGTTAAATTTGTAGATGGCATGACCCTTACACTTATTAACCTCTTCCCAGTTACTTTAGCACCTTCGATCTTTCCAAGGACATATACCCTGCCAGTCTTGGTGCTTGTAAGGGTTACACTTGCTATGCCGTCTGCATCAGTAGTAGCAGATGCTGCCGAGATAGTTCCCTGACCGGATGGTATGGAAAACAGTACATCTACACCGCTTACTGGCTTTTTCTTGCGGTCTTTTACCTTTGCAGTTATTGTGGCTGATGAAACTCCATCCCCGTCTATTATTTTTTTATCTGATGAAAGAGTGATTATATATTTTTTAATATTAGAGGCTTTTGCAGGAGGAGAGTATATGAAATAAAATAATGCAAGTGTTAGTATCAATAAGCTATTTATAAGGAAGTTACCCTTTTTAGTCTTAGAGAGCATATTTTTACCCCCAATTTAATTTAAAATTATTATTAATTTCTGCTATCAGGCTCACCACAAATTGCAGTGAGTAACTAATAAATCCAAATGCCAAAATTCCTCGCAGCTTTGCTGCGGGGTAGTTCATTTTATTTTGAATTTTGTACTTTGACATTAATTATCTATAAAAAATTATTACGGCGTTGTTGTTGCACAATTATCTACCTCAGTAATGGTTATATTAATATCTCCTGAAGTATCTACCTTGTTATTAAAAGGGACTTCTTTGCCATAGATTTTTATATGTGCATTGTAGGAAAGAAACTTTGGATCAAATCCGGGGTCTCTTGGATCCTCACCAAAATTCTCAATATATTTGTCAACAAACTTCTCTTTCATTGCTTTTGTAAGTAATACTATCTTTAAATCCCCTGATGAATCAGGTTGGATTGTGAGGGATGTACTTCTTGTGAAAGGCTTGATGCGCGGCATTAACTTTTTAATGTTTTTACCTCCAAGCTTTGTAAAGCTCACTGTATACTGATAAATTTTCACTGTTTGGGATGTTGAAGGAGTGAAATTTGGCCTTCCTGAATTAGAGATAGCAACGGTTGCAAATAAATCAGAAAAACCCTCAGGGTCCTTAGTAGATAAGTCCCCATCGCAGTCATCAGTTCTGAAGGCATCAACATTCGTTTCATCATTATCCCCAAAATCTTTAGCAGTGGGGCTGTCAACTGTCAGTATTGATCCAGACCTTCTGTCAGTTCCCTGTACTGTTTTATCTGAGGAAATAAATAAAATAAGGATTAAAATAAGAGCTGCACAAAAAAGTGGTCGTATTTTCATTTTTTCATCTCCTATGACTTAAGTTTAAGTAGCGAGTAGTCTGCCTACCGTATTCAGGCAAGTAGGGAGAAGCTATGAAATTGGGAAGTTGAGAGGATAGGAAGCTATAAAAAAATCAGAACCTCTAAACTTCATAACTTCTGAACTTCCATCCTTTCTCGCTACTTTCCACTCTCTACTCGCTTCTTTTTACTAATTAACTGCATACTGCTCAACTACCCTGGGAGTTAAAAAGATCAGCAGTTCCCTTCTTTCTTCAGTTTTATCTTTGCGTTTAAAAAAATTGCCAAAAATAGGAACTCTTGAAAGAAAAGGGGTTTCATCTTTAATGCTGCTTTTAGATGTAAAGTAAAGTCCGCCTATTACAGCAGTATCTCCGCTCCTTATCATGACCTTTGTTTCGCTGGTCGTTGTATCTATGGAGAACTGAAGGCCCTCTGTGGTCTGAACATCTACACCCCTTGCAGATTTCTCAACTTTGACTTTCATAAATATACTCTTATCTGCTGTTATCTGAGGAGTTACTTCAAGAATGATTCCCACATCCTTCCAGGTAACACTTTGTTTCCCCTGTTCATCAATAGTTATTATCGGAAGCTGACTGCCTACCTGGATTTTCGCTGTCTCATTATCAATGACAAGAAGCTCAGGCTTGTTCAGTGTTCTTGCCTTATTCTCTGTTTCAAGGGCTGAGAGCTGGATATCAAGATTCAGCGTATTGTTCGTATTCCCGAGGAGAAGTCCGAGCCCTGAAGTAGCCGCAGCTACCGGTAAGTTGACAAGGTATTTGTTTCCTGCCAGCGTGGAAGTGCCAGGTATTCCACCCAGGCTGATGGTATTCGGGAATTCATGGCTTGTGGCATTGCCGGTTGCAGGGCTCGCAATGAATTTTCCACCCCACTGAATTCCAAGTGCCCTTTGAAACTTATCATTAACTTCAACAATTCTTGCCTCAATTTTTACTTCAGGCGTGGGTTTATCAAGGGTTTTGATTACATCTTCTATTTCGCTAATATTTTTCTCCACGTCTTTTATTATCAGGGAATTGGTTCTCTCATCAACTGCCAGGAGTGCATCGCTTTTAATTCGTGATGACATAAACTTTCTTACATTTTTTTCCACATTTACTGCCTTAGCATAGCTTAATCTGATTGTCTTTGTTTCAAGAGGAAGCACAGCAGTTGCAGCTTCGTCCTCATCCTTTTTTATCTTTGCCTCTTCGGATTTATCCAGACGGATTTTTTTAAGCTTTTCTAGTTTCATAATTCTATATATTCCATCATCAACCACTGCCACTAACTGAGGGGTATTTATCTTCAGGATTAAATCAAGGGCCTGGTCCCATGGAATAGTATCAAGTTTTACATTGGTCTTTCCGGTAACTCCTTCTTCAATTACGAAATTCATTCCGCTCACATCCGCAATTAATCTAACTACGTCATCTACATTAGCATCCTGGAAATCAAAGGATATTCTCTTACCTTTAAATTTAAGCTCCTCCCTGGTTTTTTCAGGTTCCAGCTCCTGGGTCTCTTCTTCTCCTTCTTCAATTTTCCCTAATTTTTCTTCAATACCCTTACTAAGGGATTCCTTTATGGCTTCTAAGTCAACCTTTGAAGTTTCACTTTCCTTTGGATTCTCAATATCAATAACCAGAGTTTCTCCCTGCATCTCAACTTTTCGGGGTGCAATCTCGTTCAGTTCAATCTCAGCTCTCAATACCTCCGGAGGCTGGGTTTCTTCATGAAGCTTTACTTTTCCTACAAGCCCCTTATTTATCTCAAGTTCTCTTTTTACCCCAGCGGCAAGGTTTGCATCACTTATATCAACAACAAGCCTTGTGGGATTTGTAAGGATATAGGAGGTATAGGCCAAAGCACCACTGGACTTTAATTTGATTATGGTATTTACCGGTGTATCTTCAAAGGATATATCTGTAATTAATTTTTTTTCTGTGATCCTGCTCAAAGATGAGACACTCTCTTTCGGAGTCTTCATTGCGCAGCCGGTAAATAGCACTAAAGAAAGAATAGAAATAAATGTAATTATTTGCTTATAAACCATATTAAGTGTTTCCTCCTTCTTTTTTTCCCAGGGACAAAACGATCTCATTGGAAACAGTCTTACTTGTAGCTTCCCCCAAATAGTTCTTTTCCTCAACTTTATATTTTTCTTCTATGATCACTTTATCCTTGTTTACCTCTTTTACTGTCCCATTGGGCCCTACTTTTGTGTTCTTTTTCAATACATAACTTTTCCCATCAGGTGCCGTTACCATGGCTATATTTTCTGTTTTTGTGGATACGATTCCTATCAGTTTCAATGTACCAATATTGAATTTCCTCAAACTCTCCAAGACCTTGCCATTTTCAGTTTCAGGAGCTGCGGTTTTATTTTTAGCTTCAAGCAGCGGCGACCTGAAAGGGTCTCTTTTACCCGATGAAACATAAAAATATGAAGACCTTTCCTGTTTAGCTTTTTTAATCACTTCCTGGGCTTCCTTCTTTATCTCCTTTGGCTGCTTTGGAGTTTCCGAGAAGAGATAGCCTGCGGTAAAGAGAAAAATAGAGCTGATTAAAATGGCTATAAATTTATTTAATGTAAACCTGTTACCCTGCAAAATCATTCCTCTTTTAAACCTTAAAAGATTTTTACATTTATTTTAAGAACACCCTTACAGCGTTAGAAAACCCCGCCTATTGATAGAGGGGACATTTTTGTCTCCCTTATTTTTATGAACATTTCATGGTCTTGAGAAAATTTTTAAATTGCATTCTGAGTT
>MGDB01000109.1:9560-13753 GCA_001790645.1 Candidatus Schekmanbacteria bacterium GWA2_38_11 | reverse complement strand
TAAATTATCCCCTGATAATTTAGGATCTCCAAATTTTATATCCTCCACATTTACGATTCTTTTAAATTTTCCTATCCTGTCAAAAAAAGTCGCAAGGCTGTGGAAGTCGCCTGACATTTTGAGGTTGACTCCCATTTCCTGATAATATTCGAGTTCTTGCAAAGACCCAGGAGTAAATGCCTTTATTGCAACTCCTGTCTCTTTTCCAAGGTCTACAATTGAATTTAATAGTTTTGGCAGTTCTTCTCCTGTCGGCAGGATTTCACGCTGTTTTTGATACTGTGCGGTGAGCGTTGCTATCTCAGCTTTAAATTTATCTATATCTTTTTGTATGCCCTGAAATGTTGCAAGTTTTTTTGTAAGCTCATTTTTTTGATTTTCAAGGTTTGTTATCTCCCCCCTTATAGGGAAATACCACCACCAGAGATAAAAAAATATTATAAGGGCAATTGTGCCTCCGAGAATTGCAAGCTTCTGCCACTGAGGCATCTTTGTCAGAAATTCAATATTTAGTTCTATTCCAAATACTGCTGCCATTACTCCCTCTAAGATTTTTTACCCTCTTGCGGAGGTGTTTTCTTTTTTTCTGCTGAGTTATCTTGAGAAGGCTTTTCAGGTTCCTCTATGCTTAATCCCTGAGCCTTAAATGCAATACTGAACATGTAAACTGGCTTATCACCAGCTCTTTCTTCTTCTGAAATAGAAGGGAATTTATCTATTTCAAAATACTTTGAATCCTTAATATTATTGAAATAATTTGAGACATCATAGTAACTTATAGACTTGCAATCCATTGCAACATCATTTCCGTAAAGAGTGAACTTTGTAATCCAGACCCCGGAAGGGATGATGGTTGTTATCTCGTCAATATGCCTTATAGGGTTTTTCTTTACCTTAGTTACAGCATTTATGGCATCAAGCCTTGCTTTTACTTTATCTCTCTCCGCTACAATAGAAGTGTGTAGTGTTTCAACATCCTTTAGTCTGTCTATATTGGCATTTAGGTTTGCTATCTCTCCCTTCAAGCTATCTAAAAAAGTACTCTTGCTCCTCTGGAAAAGGAAAAAGACAATACAAAGGACAAATACTGAGGCGAAGAATATAACAAATTCAATATTTGCCTTGGCCTTTTTAAGTTCCTCTGGATATGGGAGAAGGTTTATCTTTATCATTTTCCTTCAAATTTCCTTATTGCAAGTCCCATCCCTACGCATGACATATGGGTAATTTCTTTTAAAAGTTTAAGGTCAAACTTTTTTTCGTTTATCTTGATTCTCCTGAAAGGATCCAGGGGTTTTACTTCCATACCTGTACGCTCTGCCAAAAGCTTATCAAAGCCAGGAATTTTTGAAGAACCTCCGGACAGATAAATTTTATCTACTCCTACTTCCTGGGTCTGGGTTCTGAAAAAATCAAACGATCTTTTTATTTCCTGACATATTTCATCACTAACCCCGTTCAGGATACATTCTACTTCTGACGGAACCTGCCTCTGCGGGGCAATAAATTTTTTGAGCTTTTCAGCTTCAGCAAAGCTTAGCTGCATTTCTTTCTGAATTGCCTCCGTATACTGTTTCCCTCCCAAAGGGATATCCCGTACAAAGGCGGAGATTCTATTTTTTAGAATATTTATATTGATTGATGAAGCACCTATGTTTACCAGAGCAATTGTTTTTTCGGGTTCCTCCTCGTAGTTTACCTCATAGCAGTTTTGAAGGGCAAAGGCATCCAAATCAACAATTACAGGCAAAAGTCCTGTTTCTCTTATCAGGTTCGAGTAGTCATTTATCTGCTCCTTCTTTGCAGCAACGAGGATAATCTCCATCTGACCCTCAGTGGCTTTAGAGTCTCCAATGATCTGGAAATCTATATTCACATCATCTATATCAAAGGGTATGTATTGCTCGGCTTCTAAACTTATTGCGTCCCTGAGTTCTGTCTCAGCCATTTTTGTCACACTAATTTTTTTAACTATTACTGAGTGCCCTGAAATAGATGTACAGGCATTGAGTTTTTTTACCTTAAGCTCTTTTAAGATCTCATTAATTACCTGGACAACAGAGGCAGAATCCATAATCGCCCCATCTACAATTGAATCAGGCAGGACATCTTTTATAGTGAATTTTAAAAGCTCAAACCCCTTTCGAGTTTCTGTAACCTGAAAGGCCTTAATTGAGCTCGAACCTATGTCAAGACCAAGAACTTGTTTGGATGAGGAAAACATTGTTTTTTTATTTTAAACCCCAAGGGAATTTATTTATTATATTTTTACAAACCTCTCATTGTCAAGAAATCTTTGTAAAGTCAGGATTTCGGTTAAAATCATTCCATTATTTAGAATTTAGAGAAAATCATTTTCTTCTTGCATTTTTTCCCTAAAGAATTTTAATATTACTAACTTTTTAGGTTAAAGATTTTCACTCTTTGTCTGGTCAGGCTATTTTTTGAGGTCTCTGTAAAGCAAAAACATAGGAGAGACCTTAGAGTTTCTAAAAGACTTTTTGAAAACTCTCTTTTTCGGGGCGTAGCGCAGCCTGGTTTAGCGCACCTGCCTTGGGAGCAGGGGGTCGGAGGTTCAAATCCTCTCGCCCCGATTAAAAATTTGAAACTCAAAGCACTAAATCCTAAATTCTAAACAATGATAAGGAATACAAAATTTTAAATTCTAACTATAAAATCTCAAGATGTTTTGAATTTTTGTCATTTGTATTTTGAATTTGTTTAGAATTTAGATATTAGGATTTAGGATTTTAATATCTTATATATTGTGAGTATTAACCTTCAAATGAGAGAGACTTTTATATGGTAAAAAAAGCAATTGAAAGATATGCTCAGGCTGGCGTAGATATGAACAGGGCAGAAGAGGGTGTAAAGAGATTGCTCAAGTGGGTAGGTAGGAGCATCAAATTAAGAAAAGATACAGGATCAAGCCAATTGAACATAGGTTATTTTGCCAACGTAATTAAAATTGCTCCGGGTCTTGGCCTTGCATTATCCACTGATGGGGTTGGGACCAAGGTCCTGGTTGCACAGATGGTGGGAAAGTATGATACAATTGGCATAGATTGCATTGCAATGAACGTCAATGATGTTATCTGTGTTGGCGCAGAGCCAATTGCCATGCTTGACTACATTGCCATTGAAGACCCAAAGCCTGACCTCTTGGAAGAAATCGGAAAAGGCCTTTACAAGGGGGCCGAGATAGCAAATATCAGCATTGTCGGGGGAGAGGTCTCACAGATGAAAGAAGTAATTAAAGGAGAGAAAAAAGGTTATGGACTTGATCTTGTAGGGCTTTGTGTTGGAATTATTCCTCTTAACAAAATAAATGTTGGACAGGATGTTAAGGAAAATGAGGTTGTTATTGGTCTTAGAAGCAGTGGGATTCACAGCAACGGGCTGACTTTGGCACGCAATGCTATTTTTACAAAAAATAAAATCAAGGCTGATAAATATTTCCCTGAATTGAAAAAAACAATAGGTGAAGAACTTCTGACTCCAACTCATATTTATGTAAGAGAAGTAATGGAGATATTAAAAAAGGGGATAAGGGTAAAAACGCTGAGTAATATCACAAGTGACGGCCTTTTAAACCTTGCCAGGTCAAAAGCAAAAATAGGTTATATCATAGACAATCTTCCTGATCCGCAACCGGTTTTTAACCTTATTCAGGATTATGGTAAAATAAGTGATGAGGAGATGTATAAGGTATTTAATATGGGAATCGGCTTCTGCATTGTAGCCCCTGAAAGGGATACAGATAAAGTAATAAAGATCGTAAAAAAATATAAGATTGATGCACAAAGAATTGGATACACTGTAAAAGACAAGGATAAGAAAGTTTTAATCAAGCAGAAAAATCTTATTGGAAGGGATAATAATTTTTTTAAAGTATAGTTTATCATTTAAAAGCTGTAAGCAAAGTTAAGAGCTTTCCTTAAGAGCAGAATAGGTCAGACATCTTGCCTGATTACCCGAGGCAAGATGTCTCGGCTATTACTATAAGTAAAAAGTAGCAACCGCTAATCATACATATTCTCAGGTAGAAAAAAGTTAGAAAAAAGTGGAATCAGGCAATTGACATATCTTTTAAATCTGTCATTTTTATAAAAATATAAATAAATCTGAAAGAAGGTATTAAAATGTTAAAGATACCAATTTTTCACAAAAGATGGCTTAATATTATTTGTCCT
>MGDB01000109.1:0-9479 GCA_001790645.1 Candidatus Schekmanbacteria bacterium GWA2_38_11 | reverse complement strand
ATTGATGACACTGTAAGCTGTGCAACATGTCATGACCCGAAATTTGGTTTTGCAGAAAACAAGAAGGTCTCTGATGGCGTTAAAGGAGGAAAAGGTAAAAGAAATGCCCCTACAGTTCTTAATTCCGCTTTTTATGATCTTCAGTTCTGGGACGGAAGAGTACCATCTCTTGAGGAGCAGGCAAAGCAGCCTATTGCAAATCCTGTTGAGATGGGAATATCTCATGAAGCTCTGGTTGAGAAGCTTAAAAAAATTGAGGAATATAAAAAAGCCTTCAATGATGTTTTTAACTCTGAAATCACTATTGACAATATAGTTAAAGCCATTGCTTCCTATGAAAGGACTCTGATCAGCGGAAACTCGCCCTTTGATAAGTTTATGTACGGGAATGATAAAAATGCCTTGAATGATGCAGCAAAAAGAGGGATTGAGGTCTTTAAGGGCAAAGGGAGATGCCTTACATGTCATGAATTCTTAGACTCATATGGTTTGTTTACGGACAATAAGTTTCACAATATTGGTGTTGGTATGGATAAGCCGGAACCGGATATTGGTCGCTTTGAAGTCACAAAGAATCCAAAGGATAAGGGAGCTTTTAAAACACCCACTTTAAGAAACATTACATTAACTGCTCCCTATATGCATGACGGGAGTGAAGCAACACTGGAGAGTGTAATAGATTTTTATAATAAAGGAGGAATAAACAACCCAAATCTTGATGGAGGGATGAGACCTTTAGACCTTACAAAAGAGGAAAAGGCAGATTTGTTAGAATTTTTAAAATCTTTAACAAGTGAGAATATAGAAAATTTAGGAAAGTAAAAAAGTTTTTTTAAGGAGGTGCAATTATGAACAATGGTTTCCCTCAAAAGACTACAGGAGGGATAAAGAGGAGGGATTTCCTAAGAATGGCAGCAGGGACAGCAGTTGCAACAATTTCCGGTGTTATAACACCCCTTGTAATCAAAGTTGCTCATGGAAAAGGAAAACTTGAACCTTTTACATTTGCATATATCTCTGATGCACATCTCTATGCTGGAAATCCTAACCACCGTTTTGTCAAGGCAATTAAAAAGGCAGTGGCAGATGTCAACTCTTTAAATCCCCAGCCTGATTTTGTATTCTTCGGCGGTGATTTAGCCCAGCTCGGCCAGCCAGATGAGCTTGAACTTGGAAAGGGAATCCTTTCAGATGTGAAGGCAAAGATCCATATGATGGTGGGTGAGCATGACTGGTATTTTGATATGGGGAGAAAGTGGAGAGAGTTTTTTGGAAAGGATGTCTATTCTTTTGATCACAAAGGGGTTCATTTTGTAGTTTTAAATAGTGTTATAGTTAAAGATTACTGGACAGCTCCAAATATGACACCTATGGAGAGAATGAAGGCAATGGCGCAGCTTGATAATCCAAAGGGTGAAGCCTTCACTGTCGGTGAGGAACAGAGGAAATGGCTAAAGAATGATCTATCAAAAATAAGCAAGGATACTCCACTAATAATTTTCTCCCATTCACCATTATATAAGTATTACAGACCCTGGAACTTCTGGACTGATGATGCGGAGCAGGTTCAGGAAATTCTATTCCCCTTTGAGAAGGTTACAGTAATCCATGGTCATACACACCAGACCGTAACGAACAAAATAAAGAATATAACATTCCACGGTCTTCTCTCAACTGCCTGGCCATGGCCTTATCCTCCGCAAGGGATTCCAAAACTTACAATCCAGATGGACCGGGCTGATCCGTTTAATCAATTCGATGGATGCGGTGATGGAAGAGTAGATATTCTTTCCAGTGGAGAGGTGAATAAGACCTATAATTTCTGGGATAGAAATCCAATGGAAGTAACTTTTGAAAGAGTTTCAAAAGAGACTGGATCTGAAACTCCGGGGCCATCTTATTAGGCAAGATTAATATAGTTTGTAGGGAACGACTCTCGTGTCGTCCCATTATTGGGTGGTCAGAGACGACCACCCTTACAAATTTTATACTATTTCTGATACATAGGAGGAAAAAAATGAATAAGAATTATTGGCTAATAATTTCAATACTGGTTTTAGTTGTTTTTACATTTGCCATCTTTATTTCAAAAGCTGCCCAGTTCGAAAAAGAGGGGAATCTTTTAACAGTGAAATCATGCGATGGAAAAAAGACAATCTTTGTTGAGGGCTTTAAAGAAGGCGAAAAAATGTCAAAAGAAAAAGCTCAGGTAGTTGCAAATTTACTTATGGACCTAATAAAAATCTGCAATCAGGAAGTTATAGCAAAATTAAAAGAAGACAATTCTGTTATTGTTCTAAACGATGCTTCTTTGATTCTGCCCGATTTGAAACCAGGTAAAACTCCTGTCCTTTTAGCCCACGGAGGTCAGCCGCATACAAAAAAAGAAATTAAACTTTTTGAAAGTGAAGAAAAGAGAATGATTGATGAAGGATATAAGGTATTTCATGATTCATCTCTTGGGACAAACGGGATTTCATGTGATATGTGCCATCCGGACGCATCGAACACTCATGCAGAAACCTATCCGAAGTTTCAAACCCAATTAAAAAAGGTTGCAACTCTGCGTGAGATGATAAACTGGTGTATTGAGAATCCCCTTGAAGGAGCTAAATTGAAACATGACGACCCGAAAATGATAGCCCTTGAGACTTACATAACATCAACGAGGAAGGGGAAAGTTCTTGAACCCGGAAAGCATTAAAAGTAAGGGTCTAAGGATTCGAGGTGTCAAGGAGTCGAGAGTTTAATAATCCCCCCAACCCCCTTTTAGAAAAGGGGGCAGAGAGGGGATTTGATTCCACTTGACCCCTTGAATCCTCGAACCCTAAAACCCTTTTTTTACAGATACTCATTAATATAATCTTCAACTCTCTTAAGCTCGATTCCAAACTCCTTTTTAATTTCTTTGATATCACAGGTATTTTCTTCCTCAAGCATTGTGAGCTGGTCTAAGGTAACCGGCGGTCTTGCTAAGAATGACTCCATTAAAGCAGCATTGAGCTTCATAAAAGAGATTGGCAGATGAATTTTACATCTAGTTTTCTTCTTTATCTTCAGAATTAAATCAATCAGTCCTTCAATATTAAATTTATCAGGACCTCCCAGTTCAAAAATCTTTCCTATTGTGCTGTCTTTATTCAATGCCCTGATAAAGCATTCAGCTACATCCTCAACCCATACAGGCTGAAGCATGCCTTTGCCTCTGCCAATGATTGGAATAACAGGTGAGAGATTTATCATGTTTAGAAACATATTTAGGAACTTATCCTTTGGGCCAAAGATTATGGAAGGCCTGAAAATTGTCCAGCTAAGGCCGCTGCTTCTCACATATTCCTCAGCCTTCCATTTAGTCTGGTGGTATCTGCTTTTTGCATCAGGTCGTGTTCCAAGGGCAGACATATGGAGATATTTTTTGATGCCGGCTTTTTTTGCAGCCTCTACAATATTTACAGTTCCATGATAATGCATTCCTTCAAAGGATGCCCCTTTTGTTTCAACAATTATCCCTACAAGATGGATAACAGCATTAACCCCTTCCATTGCCTGTTCGAGAGATTTCGAGTTAAGAATATCACCCTGCGCAAACCCAACCTTCTCGCCGAGCTCACCAAGTGCAGATTTTGCTTTCCCCGGGTCACGGACAAGACATTTTATTTTTAAACCTTTATCTAATACTTTTTTAATAATAGAACTGCCTACAAATCCTGTTCCACCAGTAATAAGGATCATAAAACTCTCCCCTTATAGGTTTTCTCTATCTTAGTTTTTATCCTCCTTGCCGCCTCCCCGGGATATCTGCTCCTGGTTATGAATGCACCCACAATTATTATGCGGGGTTTTATATTCAACAGCAAGTCAATGTCTTCAAATTTTATTCCTCCCGCTATTGCCAATGGGATTGCTGTTATTTCAGTTGGGAATTCTTCTTTAAGACGCTTAATTATCCTTGCCCCTTCTGATTTAAGCAAAGGAGTTCCTCTCTCTATAATATCAACTAATTTATAAACTTCCCTTGCAATTTTAATCGCTTCTTTCCCATCAGCGATATCAAGGGCTACTTGCAATAATGGAATTATTTTTTCCTCACTTTCTTTTAAACTTCAATTTTATAAAACATTTTTATCAGAATGGGGACCAGTTGCAAAGTTTAAAACCTCATTAATTTCTATTTTTAGCCTGCTTTCAATCTGAGGGATATCTTTTTCTTTTTTTTCTAACTCCGGGTTAAATCCGTCTAACATTGCACCCTCTTTTACTTCCGCAATAGTGCCTAAAAACTGGTACCCCCTTCTTGATAAGGGATCACATACTGCTATAGCTACTTCAGGATTATTTCTAAGATTCTCAACAGTTTTTCTGCAAAACCAGGCATTAAATCCTAGATATTTCTCATCTATTATTTTTAAACCTTTCTCTACGGCTAAATGCGGATATCCATTCTTGTCTGAGGTCGCAACATAAGAGACTTCTGCTCTATTTATTAACTCAACAATCTCAGGATTTAGCAAATTCATTCTAAATCACCTCCGGGGCTCTTTTTATACAACTAAAGAAGGGTTAGTTAGTCATACATCAAAAGCATGTTTTCTGGATTTATTTGAAAGTTCCTTTCTTTCAGAAAACTCTCTTAAAGTATCGATTACTTCTAAATCACTTATCTGGCAAAATTCTTCATAAAATTCCCCCACTGCCATAAAATACTCAGGCTTCATTAAGCAAATTACACTTTTTACTATTTTTAAGAGTTCATAAATAGTTTCTGCAGGACCTACTGGCAAAGCAACAAAAATAGATTTTGGTTCTTTCATCTTAATACAATTTATTGCAGATATCATAGTAGCACCGGTTGCAATTCCGTCATCAGTAATAATAACTGTTTTCCCTTTAGGTAAAATGCAGGTTCTGTATTTTGAAAATATTTTTGTTCTCTCTTTAATATTTCTTAATTGTACCATAGCTTCTTCTTTTATATACTCTTCAGAAATATCTAATCTTTTAATCAGTTCTTCGTTCCTGTATACACTTCCGTCTTCTGCAACAGATCCAATAGCTAATTCAGAGTTAAAGGGAGCACCTATTTTTTTTGTGATTATAAGATCAAGTTCTGCATTTAGCCTAAAGGCGATCTCTCTGCCCACAACAACACCACCGCGGGGGATTGCAAGAACTACCGGTTCTTTTTCAACTAAATGGATAAGCTTCTCGCCTAAAAGGATACCCGCCTGTTTGCGGTTTTTAAAGCGGATAATATTGGATTTTGAGATGAGGGACATAAATTATTTCCCTCCTTTTAAGTCAAAGAATTTTCTTGTAAAATTCTATAAATATAATTAAATAAAAAAAATATAAAATCAAGCTAAATATAAACCCAAATAATGCAGAGGTAAGAATGATAAAAGAAATAGCTTTAAAAAAAATGGAACAGTACTTTAATAAAGATAAAAAGAGGATTAATCATGCAAAAAAAGTTACAGATTTTGCTTTAGAAATCCTTGGTGCTGAAAATACACAGAATTTATTTTTTTTAAAAGTAGTTACTTTAGCAGCAGTATTTCATGATATTGGAATCCATGAGGCTGAGAAAAAATATGGCTCAAGTGCAGGAAAGTATCAGGAGATTGAAGGGCCGGCAATCGCCAGAAGGATTCTTGAAGGAATGCATATAGAGGAAGAGGTAATAAACAGGGTGTGTTATATTATTGGGGGGCATCATACAGAATCAAAAATTGATAATATTGATTTTAAAATAATCTGGGATGCGGATTTACTTGTTAATATCAGTGAAGAGAATATTCATTTAGACAGGGAAAGAGTATCAAAAATAATTTTAAAAAGTTTTAAGACTGAATCAGGAAAGAAATTAGCAAAGAAGCTCTATCTAAGTAATCAGTAAAGCAACTTTTTTACCCTTGTCTTAGATAATTTGGTAGCCGCAGGCTTTAGCCTGCGATTAATATGGGAAATCCAAATAGTTTGAACTTTACTTGTGTCTCTCAAAAATAGGTTGACATGATATATAGATGAAAGTTAAAATAAAGTTATGAGTTTTTCTGAGAATTTAAAGGATAAGTTTTCAATCTTTTCTGAACTGTGGCAGTTCATGAAAGTGAGAAAGAAATGGTGGCTTGGCCCGATCCTGTTAATACTTCTGATTTTAAGCCTGCTTATTGTCTTTACGGAGGGTTCAGCGCTTGCTCCCTTTATCTACGCTATCTTCTGATGGCTTTGTAAAAAGTTCATCTGCTGCGTTGCGCTGTATCCTTCGTCATTGCGGCGTAGCTAAAAGTACGCCTCATTCCTCAGAATTTGCGCGCCTTGCATCTGGAGCTTTTTACTTTGCCATCTGAAATACAGTTCTTGCAAGAGGGGTTTTTATCCTTTTTATTTATTGAGCTTTTGTTGCTGTATCATTGCGAGGGAGTAAAACGACCGAAGCAATCCTATTAATATGAAAATTATTAATTTCTGCCCACTACCTGCTGTCTGCTGATAACTATTTCCCCTGATGTTTTTTAAAAAAATTAGTATTATATTCCTCAACGAGCCCCTCATCAGCAAAGCTGAAATAGTGGTTATCACCTATTATTATATGGTCTAATATTTTAATCTTCATAATGTTGCCGGCAGAGACAAGTTCACGGGTAATCTCCCTGTCCTTTTCGCTTGGCTGCGGGTCTCCGGATGGATGGTTATGGATAAAAATAAGAGAGGCTGCGTTAAGAGTGATTGACCTTTGAATGATTTCCCTGGGGTAGACAGAGCTTGAATTCAAAGTCCCTTTAAAAAGGTCTTCAATTTCTAATATACGGTTTTTGGTATTTAAAAAAATGACTTTGAAAAGTTCCATTTTCAATCCCCGCATTGATAAATAGAGGTAGTCAAATAGATCTTTTGATGAAGTGACAAGAGGTTTTTCAGAGAGCCTCTCCTTAAGAGACTCCTTTGCAACTTCTTTTATCAGTTTTATCCCAAAAACATTATGAGACCCAATTCCTTTAATTTCCTGAAGCTCCTCAATGTCTGCTTCAAGAACACCTCTCAGGGATTTAAATTTTTCAATTGCCTCCTTTGCCTGCTCTTTACAATCCTTGCGAGGTGTGCCTAAAGTAAGGAGAAGTTCAATAATCTCATAATCGTGAAATCCGTTTAGGCCTGAGTTCAGGAACTTATCCCTGAGTCTTTTTCTATGACCTTCACCTTTATGTTTAGGGCTGTCCACCAATTTCTGAGCTAAAAAGTTTTTCTTTTGAGAATCTTTTTTGCGGGGTTAAAAAACCCCGCCTACCTGCCTGCCGGCAGGCAGGTCAATAGGCAGGACATTCTTGTCCCGCAGATTTTTATTACAGAGTAGGTTGTATAAGGGAAAACATATTTGGCCTGAATATCAAAATCTAAATGTCAAATCAAGCTTAAATAACAAATGGCAGGATTACTTTATTTATCTGTCGTTGAGAAGACTTTGAAAGGATTTAAAATTTTTTGTATTGAAACATTTAAAATGTTCTTTTCATCTCTTCTTTAGGATTAGCTGGCTCTCTTTTTATCCAGTAAGAGTTCTTGCTTGATCTATGTGCAAATTTTTTTGAACTTGAGCCAAATATTTTATATGCAAATCCATAGGGTGTTATAAATAGAAAGAAGATTATGGATAGAATCAGGAATGTGTTGATCCTTCCAAGGATTTTACCGACCTTCATCCAGCCTTTATGTACAGGGGATAAAAAATTTGGAGCCAACACGGCCAAAAGGATGAAAACCACTCCGATAATTATCAGGTAAAGATTTAAAGCTCTGCCTTTGATGGCTGGAAAGAATCCTATAACTACAAAAATTAATCCAATCAGTAATCCAAATTTTTTTAACTCAGAATTATTAGTCGAGTTCAAACTCTTTTCTCCAGTTTGTATCGTTCTCTAATGGTTTCTGTTCCTTTTTGTCGAGGAGAAAATCTTCCAGAACAAGATAATCCATTTCTGTCCTCATAAAACATCTGTAGGCATCCTCCGGACTGCATACAATGGGCTCTCCTCTGACATTGAATGATGTGTTAACTATTACAGCGCAACCTGTTTTTTCTTCAAATTTCTTAATTAATTTATAATATTTTGGGTTTGAATCTTCATGGACTGTTTGTATTCTTGCAGAATAATCAATATGAGTTACTGCAGGTATATCAGAACGGGGTACATTGAGAAGGTCTATCCCCCAGAGGTTTTTCTTTTCTTTAGAGATATCAACACACCTTTCTTTCCTGACCGGCGCTACAAGCAGCATATAAGGGCTATCATAATCCAGCTCAAAATACTCTGATATCTTTTCTCTTAATACTGAAGGAGCAAAAGGTCTGAAGGACTCCCGGTATTTTATCTTTAAGTTCATGATTGACTGCATCTTTGTACTACGAGCATCTCCGATTATACTTCTTGCTCCTAATGCTCTTGGTCCAAATTCCATCCTCCCGTTGAGCCATCCAATGATTTTTCCTTCTGCAAGCAAATCAGCTACTTTATCAATAAGGTCAGATTCATTTAATTTTTTAAAAGGAATATTATTCCTGCAGAGAAAATTCTCTATGTAACTGTCTGAATATGATGGACCAAGATATGCTCCTTCCATTGAATCTCTCTTTTGTAAATGATTTCTTTTATTCCCAAGATATTGGTACCACACAGCAAGCGCTGCTCCGAGTGCACCTCCGGCATCTCCGGCACAGGGTTGAATCCATACGTTTTTAAATATTTCTTCTTTTAATATCTTCCCATTGGCAACACAGTTGAGGGCAACACCACCTGCAAGACAGAGGTTTTCTTCACCTGTCTCCTTCTTTAAGAATTTGACCATTCTGCGAACAACTTCCTCGGTTACATCCTGGACAGAGCGAGCTAAGTCCATTTCTCTTTGTGTGAGATTTGTTTCTGGTTTTCTTGGTGGCCCACCGAAGATTTTATCGAATTTGCCGTTTGTCATTGTAAGTCCGGTGCAGTAATTGAAATAATCCATATTCATAGAAAATGAACCATCCTCTTTCAGGTCTATCAGGTTGTCATATATGAGTTGAGTATATTTTGGTTCTCCATACGGTGCCAGTCCCATTACCTTATATTCACCAGAGTTGACTTTAAAACCTGTGTAATAAGTAAAAGCAGAATAGAGCAACCCAAGGGAATGCGGAAAATGGATTTCATAAATTATCTGTAATTCGTTGTCTCTTCCCACCCCTGCTGATGTAGTAGCCCATTCCCCAACACCGTCTATTGTTAAAATAGCAGCAGTTTTGAATGGAGAAGGGAAAAAAGCTGATGCTGCATGCGATTGATGATGCTCAGGGAATAACAACTTTTTTCTCCAGCTAAACTTGTTTTCTTTTTCAACTCCAGCAGCATTATTTAACTCTTCACTTATGAGCTTGGATAAAAATAATTTTTCCTTCATCCATACAGGCATAGACATTGAGAAGGATTTTATCCCCTTTGGAG
>MGDB01000108.1:15401-17864 GCA_001790645.1 Candidatus Schekmanbacteria bacterium GWA2_38_11 | reverse complement strand
GATGAAATTTCTAAAAAGCTCCTTGAGATAAGAGACCCTAAGAATGGAGAGAGGGTAATTTCCAGTGTATATAAGGCAAGTGAGATATACAGAGGCCCTTACCTAAAGAATGCTCCTGACCTCTTAATAGGCTATGCAAGAGGTTATAGAACAGCCTGGGAAGCAGCTTTAGGAGCAATCCCTGAAGATCTATTCAAGGATAATACCGAAAAATGGAGCGGCGACCACTGCATGGATGCAAAGGTAGTACCGGGAATAATTCTTAGCAATAAAAAGATAAAATTAAAAGACCCGGCTCTTTTTGATTTGGCACCAACTATCCTTGCAGAGTTTGGTATACCTAAATTGAAAGAGATGGTGGGAAGACCGATTTTCTAACTCGAAGATAAAATACACCTCCAGTAGATAGCTGGGAGGATTTCTGTCATTCCTGCCTGCCTGCCGGCAGGCAGGCGGAAGCAGGAATCCAGTATTTTTGTATTCTGGTCCCCAGTTCCTCGATCGCAGTCGAGGACAAGTTTCACGGGGACAACGTCTGCATTCCCACTGGAGTTTACCCTCATAAAAATGGGGGTGAGAATGACATTTTGAATTTATTTTGTCATTTGAATTTACAACAACGGAGGAACTCATATGTTTGGTTCAAAAATAAAATTAAATAAAGAACTGCTTGAAAAGGTGAAAAAGTATGCCGCTATAGCAGGGTATTCTTCTGTTGAGGAATTTATAACCCATGCTCTTGAAAAAGAGATTGCAAAGCTTGAAGAGGCAGATTCAGAGGATGAGATAAAAAAGAAGCTCCAGGGATTGGGGTATATATCATAAATAGAGTCCTATGGTTCAAGAAAGATTCCAAACTGTAGGGCAAGGCTTTAGCCTTGCAAAAAACAGAACCATGAAAAATCTAGTTATCTATAAAAAACGCATAAGACTAAAGAATTATGATTATAGTGGATGTAACCGCTATTTTATAACTATATGCACTCACAATAAGAGACCGATTTTTAAAGATGACTCTTTAGTAACTTGGCTTGTTAATAGCTTAAAAGAAAAATCAGAATCTTTTGGGTTTAAAATATGGACTTATTGCTTTATGCCTGATCATCTTCACTTATTATATTAATAGAAGGTAAGGATTTTGATTCTGATATGAAGCAATTTATTTCTTCTTATAAACAACATACAGGCTTTTATTATAAAAAGAAAACGGGGCAGTCTTTATGGCAGATTAATTTCTATGAACATGTTTTAAGAAGAGAAGAAGATACGATGAATTTTGTTCGCTACGTTTTAGGGAATCCAGTAAGGAAGGGATTAGTAGATGATTATACTGAATATAGCCATAATGGTTCTTTTGAATTTGATATAAAGCAACCCTAAAGGGTTGCCCTACAAATAGGTAAGGTATGTGGATATTAAATAACATTTTGAACAAGACCTTTGACTTCTTCTTTTCCCCTTTCAGGGCATTGAATCCTTTGTGGGGGTTATGCGTTATCTCTTTACTCACAGGAGTTCTAATGCTCATAATCTTCCGCTACACCTCTAACCAGGAAGGAATAAAGAAGGCAAAAGATAAGATAAAGGCATATCTTTTTGAAATCAGGCTTTACAAAGATGACATGGGATTGATGCTACAGGCTCAGAAAAATCTCTTAAAATATAATTTCATCTACATGAAATATTCTGTAATACCTATGCTTGTGATGATGATTCCTGTAGTCCTGGTGCTCATTCAGTTAAATTTCAGATTTGGTTACTCACCGCTGAAACCCGGGGATCAGGCTATTGTCGCATTAAATTTAAACAAAGAAATAAAAGTAAAAGATTTAAATGTCCGGATTTTGCCGCCAGAGGGGATAGAGGTTGAAACCCCTTCCTTAAGGATTGAGCAGACAAAAGAAATCGACTGGAGAATAAAAGCCAAAAAATCTGGCACCTTCAATTTAGAATTTCAGGTTGCCGGAGAGAAATTCAACAAAAGAATAAATGTGGAAAACAGTCTTACAATGGTTTCACCCAAAAGGGTTGCCTCAGGCGTTTCTGAAGTTCTCCTCAATCCGGGTGAATCTCCCCTGCCTCATAACGGAACTATTGAATCAATTGAGGTAAAATATCCTCCAATGAAATTGATGGTTTTTGGCTACAACATCCACTGGCTGATTATCTTTTTTGTCCTCTCAATAGCTTTTGGGTTCTCCATCAAGGGAGTGTTCGGGGTTCAGGTGTAGGTTTTAAAAATTAACCAAACTTAATGCCCCTGCCTGCTTTTATGCTGCTTCTTGCCTTCTCTATTCTCTGAAGAAATCTCGGGTCATTTTCTAAACGATAATCAAACCAATCATCAAATGGCATGATTCTTTTCCGGAGAGCTTCAAACCGGCTAATTCGCAATTGACGGCGCAAAGCGTCGTGGGCAATTTCACTCCGGTTTTTCCCTGTCTGCTTGCTGATTTCAGAGAG
>MGDB01000108.1:0-15380 GCA_001790645.1 Candidatus Schekmanbacteria bacterium GWA2_38_11 | reverse complement strand
TAACCGGATTGTCAGTATTGATCTTTTCATGTAATACAATGAAAAACAATATTAGCTTTTTGTCAAGCTCATTGCCTGCGGTTGCTCTGTTTCCCGGCGTAGCCCTTCTGTTCCCAAACAGGTACTACAACCTTTTTTGGAACCTGAGTGTTCTGTTTTTTTCGCTTCGCAATCCTTTTTTGTCTAATGTTTCCTTTTAAACTTATTCCACAATTGTCTGAAATATATATTTTGAAGGGTGTATTGTCAATCTTTTTGCTGAAAGGCTAAAGGAGACAACCATCCCATTTAATTAGGAATCAAAATAGATTTTGACAGGTTTAAGATAGTCACTCCGCTGAATAGTATGATGTGAACAACCCTGCCAAGTATTCAACCTGATAGTGGCCACTGGCAACTAACTCGGATTCGATTTTTTAATTGTAAATTAATAAATAGAATGATATTATTTTTTTAAATATATCAAGCCATAGTTTAAAAGACTGTTGGAGGGATGGAAATATGAGAACCCTTGATGAAATAAAGAAGATACTGGCAGAACACAAAGAAGAGCTTAAAGAAAAATATAAGGTTAAAGAGGTTAGCATATTTGGTTCTTATGTTAAAAGTGAACAAAAAGAGTCAAGTGATGTAGATATTTTAGTGGAGTTTGAAAAGCCTGTAAGCCTTCTTCAGATAGTTTCTCTTGAAAACTACATTTCCGATTTTCTCGGAATCAAAGCTGATATTATTCCCAAAAAAAATATTCGTAAAGAATTGAAGGATGTTATTTTAAGCGAGGCTGTTCCGGTATGAAAAGAAGTGTATTACTTTATATTAGGGACATTCTTGAATATATGGAAAGGGCTGAAGCACATGTTAAGGGTCTTAGCTTTGAAAAATTTCTTAAAGACAATAAAGCATGCGATGCGGTTATAAGATGCATTGAAGTTATTGGAGAAGCAACCAAAAATATACCTGAAGAGATAAGAAATAAGCATCCATCCGTCCCATGGCGCGATATGGCAGGTATGAGAGATAAAATCATTCATGGCTATTTTATCGTGGATTTTGAGACTGTTTGGCTTGTTGTAAAAGAGGAAATTCCAAGATTAAAACCAATGATAATCGAGGTTTTAGAGGATTTAGAAAAAGCATAATGCCGAGGAATGCATTGTGGCAATAGAGTATTTAAGAAAACAATATCATGTAAGTACAGCAAGACTTCAGAGAATTGTTAGAATTATTCATACCTTTTTTTTCCAATAACCAGGCTTACGTCGTAAATGTGCTACAGCAATAATAACAATTTCTTCAGGTTCAATTCGGTATAAAATGCCAAAGGGAATTTTTCGAACAAGAGGAATACAACAGGCTTCATTTTAGTTTTGAGCGAGCCTCTTTAAACACCATTTCTGCAGATTTTGTTTTTACCTTGCCTTCTTTGTATTTTTTATAACGATGTTCAGCCTCTTCAATCCACAGCATTTCTGCTTCCGGATCTTCTTCATCATCTAAACTGCTTATGAGATGCTCCGCTAGCAGAGCTCTTTCATGGGAAGGAAGCCGAAAAACTTCCCTTTCAATCTTTTCTATTTTAGACGGCATGTGAAATACCTCCAATAGCGTTAATATTTTAACTTACCGAGATATGCAGATTATTGCAAGTTTTTTAGCAAAAGGGTTTTTTCTTAAACACGAAAAATATACTTGGGTGTCAGGAGCCCCTTGATAAATAGGCATGACTCCAGGTTGTCCCAAAATGATGGCATAAGGATATTGAGTTTGCTATATTAGAGTTAAAAAATTATTAAAAAGGGGCTTATTCTTACTATGCTCTATAAACTTGCTGCTGACCTGGTCGTTGTAATACATTTTCTCTGGATTCTATTCATCATCTTTGGAGCCTTCTGGGGCAGGTTTAACAGACTTGTGCGGAATATTCATATAGCAGGACTTGTATTCAGCATCGTGAGTCAGATATTTTCCTGGATATGCCCCTTAACTCATCTTGAGGTATGGTTGCATGAAAAATATAATCCGTATTTGGCTTATCCGGGTTCTTTTATTGCCCACTATCTTGAAGAAATAATTTATGTTGAGATGTCTGAAAGAATTATTTTCGTTCTTACCCTGTTTATAGTGGGAATATCTGGAGTGATTTACTGGAAGGCTTTTTATAAAAAAGGTTAATTATATTTTTGATATTTGTTCAAAGTGAGAAAGGTAAAAGAAAAATCTTTTGCCACATATACGCTCGTCAACGTAGGTACAGCCTTTATGGCTGTCCACGGACAGGGATAAACCCTGTCCCTACATCAAATAAATCGGAATCTAATTATTTCTTCAACTTCTTCCTCAGTACTTTTTATAACTTAAAGCTATCTTCTGAATTACCGGAATCATATAAGAAGCAAACTCCCGTGAACCTTCCTGTGTGAAATGGCATGCATCATCAAAATTTTTTCCATTCTTATGAATTAAATTATTCATATCAATAAAATACAGTTCCCTGTAAGTATCAGTTGAAACAACATCCTTTAATACCTGATTATGTGCCTCCATCCCTAATTTAACATTTTCCGGGTTACCCCACCATTCCAGAGGACTCCTATGCTTGCTGTAATCTAACTTTTTTGAATTAAACTTGTCCAAAGAATAATCAGACGGAATATAATATGCAAAAGTCATAACCATAACAGGAGTGTTTTTAAGCCCTGCCAGTTTGATAATTTGTTCTAAATTCTTTCTAAACTCTGAGGAGGTCTTAATCTTTGCTCCATACTTTACCCACTCCGGATCAGGGTTATATATTGAGGCATATTTTCTTAATTTGAACTTCTTTTGAATACCAATTTTTAAACTCTCAATAAGGTAAGGGATAACTGTATATTTTATTTCTTTGTGCTTAACTATATTAATAATTTCATTGTACCATAAATAATGTAAATAGTTGCTCTTAAAAAAGGAATCAGGACAATTATTAAACCTGACTTCATTAATTCCATGATAAAAAATTACCAAATCGAAATCCTTATCTTTCAACCATTCAAATTTTATTCTACTATCTAAAGATGTATGAGCTGGGACGGCTACATTGTAAATTTTTACATTTTTCATGCCGGTTCCTTCGAGTTGTTTATAAAGCTCGCTTTTGACATTTCCCCATTTGTCATTTAGAGCAGACCCATCTAATATTAAAATATCAAAAAATTTATCATTATTGCTAATAGGGGTCTCAGTTATTTCTTTTAATTCCGGGTAGTAATAGTATATTATTGTTTTGGGATCAAAAAAAGATGCTTTATCCCGTATTTTCAAAAAATATCTTAAGCTAAATTCAAGTAGCAGACACAAAAGTAACAAGTAAAGCAATATCATTGATAATTTCTTTAGCCTTTTCATGTAAAACGCTCCGTAATGAACTACCCCGCAGCAAAGCTTCGAGGAATTCTTTGATTAAAAAACTAAAATTAAAAAAAATATTCGTCTCTCAATGGGAGATAACTTGTTCATATCCGAAAAGGTTCGGATATACTCCCAAATTAGGGTATATTCTAAGTGTTACGGATATACCAACTTTGGGCAGAACTATCTACTATCTACTTTTCACTCCCTGAAATTTATTCAGGTTTGGTTTTCTGTTTCAGAAATTTTCCAGTATAGGAATATTTACATGACTGGATTTCCTCCAGACTCCCCTGAGCCACAATATAACCACCATCCTCTCCTCCTTCGGGTCCAAGGTCAATTATATAGTCAGCAGCTTTTATAAAATCGAGGTTATGCTCTATAACGAGGATCGAATGTCCGAAATCAACCAGTCTCTGGAATAACTTTATTAATGTGTCTATATCTGCAAGATGAAGTCCTGTGGTTGGTTCATCAAAGATGAAAAGGTATCTTTCCTTTCCCTTATTTGCAGCAAGAAAGCTTGCAAGTTTAAGCCTCTGAGATTCTCCACCGCTTAATGTGGCCGTTCCCTGGCCGAGTTTCAGATAGCCAAGGCCTATTTCTTTTAAGACTCTAAGTTTTCTGATAATCTCAGGTTTATCTATGAAAAAACTCATAGCCTCTCCTACTGTGAAGTCAAGGATATCATTTATATTTTTGCCTTTATAATATACATCCAAAACATTTCTGTTAAACCTTTTAGCATTGCATTTATCACATTTTACCTCAATATCAGCCATAAAGTACATCTCAAGGACTATGACCCCAGTCCCTTTGCATTCGTCACATCTCCCTCCATCTACATTGAACGAAAAATCCCTGGCACTCAAACCTTTCGTTTTTGCCCCTCTTATGGATGCCATTAGCTTCCTTATTTCATCATAGGCCTTTATGTAAGTCACAGGATTTGACCTTATTGACCTGCCAATAGGAGACTGGTCCATGAGTATAATATCACTTACAAGATTAATCCCTTCTATTGAATCAAACCCGCTTGCCTCCCTGACATCTTCTGACCTCATATCGCGCAAGGGACCCTTTGTCTTTGCCTTTAATTCCTTAAATCCGGTGTAGAGAATATCATTAACTAAAGTAGATTTGCCGGAACCTGATACGCCGGTTATACAAGCAAGAACACCAAGAGGGATATCCACATTGAGGTTTTTTAAATTATTTTTCCGGGCATTACGAATACGCAAAAAACCCTTCGGTTTTCTATTAAAAGATTTAAAATCAGCCATATTCCCATTCCTTAAAAATTTAGCAGTCAGGGAATCTTCTGCGTTTAAAAGTTCATCGTATCTTCCCTGGAAAACTAATTTACCACCAAGCTGACCTGCTCCGGGGCCAAGATCAATAACCTTATCAGCCCCTTCTATTATAGTCCGGTCATGCTCAACAACAACAACTGTGTTTCCGCTCTCTTTAAGGTTTTTTAAAATATTAAGCAGCCTTGCACTATCCCTTGCATGGAGTCCAACTGTAGGTTCATCAAGAACATAAAGGGTATCAGTAAGAGATGAACCTAACGCTGAAGCAAGGCTTATTCTCTGCATCTCTCCGCCGCTCAATGTTCTTGTCTGCCTGTCAAGGGTAAGGTACCCAAGGCCAACATCATTCAGATACTTTAATCGGGTCTTTATCTCTTTTATTATATTTTTTGCCTTCTCAAATTCAGAATTTTTAATAGTCATGTAATTGAAGAAGATACTAAGGTCTTTTATGCTCATTGAACAGATTTGTGAAATATCTTTTCCCATAAATTTTACATACATGGCCTCTTTCTTAAGCCTCCTCCCCCGGCATTCACCACACTTAGTATAGCTCCTGTATCTGGCAAGCATTACCCTCACATGGACCTTGTATTTTTTGCCCTCAAACCAGTCAAAAAACCCTCTTATCCCGATATAATCACCAGCTCCGTTGATGACGAGATCCTTCTCCCTCTCGCTTAACTCCTTAAAAGGTTTATCAAGAGAAATCCTGTGAGCACTGGCAATTGACTCAAGATCATTATACATTTCCTGGTAAGCAGGGGTATTCCATGCTGCTATAGCCAACTCTCTTATGGAAAGATTCTTATCCGGGATGACTTTATCAAGGTCTATCCCAATTACTCTGCCAAAACCGTGGCAAACCGGGCAAGCGCCCATAGGGCTATTAAAGGAAAACAAAAGTGGTTCAGGTTCTTTAAAACCTGTGCCGCATTGTGTGCAATTAAAAGACGAATCAAAATCAATCCTACCTCCGCCAAGTCCTATTACAGAGGCTTTCCCACTCCCGAGTTTAAACGCAATTTCAAGAGATTCGTTGAGCCTCTGGGTCTGGCCTTCATTAATCTCAACCCGGTCTATCAGGACCTCTATTTTTTTGCCCCCCTCAAAAGCCTCATATTGGAGCTCATCAAGGTCAATGATTTCTCCTTTTTTGTAGACCCTAAAATATCCCTGACCCACCAATACATCTTTTATTGATTCAAAGTGTTCTTTGTCCTCGGCCATGACGGGAAAGATTATCAAAATTTTTGAACCCAAATCTTTATTCAAAAGATAATCTGCTGCTATTTCCGGGGTATCTTTTCTTACTTCAAGATTGCAGGCAGGGCAGATGGTTTTACCGATCTTAGCAAAAAGAAGCCTTAAATAGTCATTGATCTCTGTAGCTGTCCCTACTGTGGATCTTGCATTTTTTACAGTATTTTTTTGCTCAAGGGCAATCGCAGGCTGAATGTTATTAATGTAATCCACATCCGGCCTTTCAATCCTTTCAAGAAATAGCCTCGCATAAGTTGACATTGACTCAACATATCTGCGCTGTCCTTCTGCATAAAGGGTGTCAAAAGCAAGACTTGACTTTCCAGAACCTGAAACTCCGGTTATAATAGTAAGTTTGCCGGTAGGTATGGTACAGTTTAACACTTTGAGGTTATTTGTCCTGGCACCTATTATCTCAATTTCTTTATCCATAGATGGTGTAAATTCTAAATCCAAAATCCTAAATTCTAAACAATGCTTCGACTTTGCTCAGCATGGTGAGCCTGTCGAACCACAAAATCCAAATGTTCAAAACAGTTTTTAATTTAGGTCATTTGAATTTCGAATTTAGGATTTATATTTTAATCTTACGGTTCCGGTATTGTCTCTACCATTTCTTTGTTAAAATCATCCGCAGTTCTTATAAACTCGATATCTTTTAAATAATAACTCCAAAGAGCCTTTACCGGTCCTGTTGTCAGGCTTGCAATGGTACTGATAGGATCAACAAAAGTGGTCCCCGGAATATCTCCTCCATAGCTTGTTTTACTGTGGTCAGCCATCCAGAGTGTTTCTCCTGTTTTTGCATCTATCATCTCTGCAGAAAGGCCCACAGTCTTATAAGAATAAAAGAGCCTCCATGCTTTTTTATAATAAGTTACCCTCCCGTATATTAAAGCATCTGCATGGAGCATTTTCCCAATTTCTCTTGGATCATATTTTTTCAAGTCGCCGGCACCCTTTATGTGATTCTTATTTAATACAGAATCTATTTTTAAGATTTCCATATCAACAAAGCTCTTTGGAGCAAACTGGCCGTAAAAACTTCTCCTCACAACAAGGGAAGCATCTGGCTCTTCAGTCAAATTTTCAAAAGGAAGTATGGCAACTACTTTTGGAGGGTTCTTTTTAAATTTCTCTGATACTGTATATTTAACATCAAAAAGTTTTTTTATTACAGGAATCTCTGAGCATGATGCAAGAGATATTGCTAAAAAGATTAATATATATATTTTTTTAAGCTTCATATTATTAATTTAAATATACAAACTCAGATAGTCAAGTTTTGGTAAAATTTTATTATATTAACTTTTATCTTGATTAAATAGAAGCAATTTCTTAACATCTAACCCTGAATATTGTTTTTACTATCCAATATCAGGAGGATTTTATAATGGGTTACTATGGTATTTTGTATCTTTTAAGGAATAATGAAACATTCTGCCCGAATTGCGAAGAACTTCGTTCCATCTGGTTGCAACATAACCTTTCCAAGGTCATAGAAATTAAGACCGTTGAGTGGAAAGACAGGTCACCCCTTATCCAGGCGCTTGGGGAAAAGGGTTGCCCCCAATACCAGATTCTGAATGATGATAAAGTCCCCGGGGTTGAGGTAAAGGAGCACAATAAAAACCGCTACCTCAGCAGCGTCTATGACATCTCAGTATGGTGGAACAAAAAATACGGAACTCCTGTAAGAGCGAGTAAGGACTAAAAAATAAGGAGTCAAGGAATCAAGCAAGACAGGGCGGAAAACTAAAAGCGCAAAGCTAAAAACCACAGTTCAAAGCTTTAAACTTTAAGTTTTCGGTTTACACTTTACACTGTTAAGTTATCTTGAATCCTTGAACCCTTTTAAACAATTAACTTAAAAAGGAGAAAATGATGAGTTTGAAAAGAACCTTTCTGTGCGTTTTGATTTTAGCAATAGCACTGGCGTTCTCGCTCTCTGTAAGGTCTGAGGAAGCAAAGAAAGCTGAAGAAGCAAAGGACGATTCTAAAATAGTTTTAGCTGAAATAGGCTCACAGAAAATAACCATGAAGGACTTTGAGAAGAAACTCAGCGATCTTCCTGAACAGTACAAGGCATTATTTTCAGAACCTGAAAGGAAGGTTGATCTTTTAAATGCACTGGTTCAGCAGATTGTCTTAGCGAAAAAAGCAAGGGAACTTAAGCTTGATCAAAAACCTGACGTGATTGAAAAGACAAACAGCGTTGCCGACCAAGTATTAATCCAGGAATTGATCAAGGAAGAAATTTTGAATAAGTCAAGCCCCTCAGATGAGGAGATTAAAAAATATTACGAGAGAAATTTATCAAAATATAAAGAGCCTGAAAAGGTAAAAGCCCGGCATATCCTGATAAAAGTAGACCAGAACGCGCGTGATGAGGACAAGAAAAAAGCAGAGGAAAAAGCAAAGGGAATACTTGCCAGAGTAAAAAAGAGTGAAGATTTTGCTAAACTTGCCAAGGAACTTTCTGAAGACACCGGCAGCAAAGAAAATGGCGGTGACTTAGGCTTTTTTGCACGCGGAAGAATGGCAAAAGATTTTGAAGAAGTAGCTTTTAAATTAAAGCCCGGTGAAATAAGTGACCTGGTTAAAACAAGATACGGTTATCATATCATAAAGACTGAAGAAAAAAAAGAAGAACACCAAAAACCTTTGGATGAAGTAAAATCCATGATTAAAGATAGCCTGGCAAGAGAAACTGCTCAAAAAAGGTTAGAAAATTATACAAAAAAATTAATGGCTGATTTCAAAGCCGTCATCCATCCTGAACTCCTAAACCCTGAAGAAACATCAGAGGAGAAAAAGGATCAAAGCAAAAAATGAAGTACGGCCAGAGGGCAATAAAAGCTTCCAAGCTTGAGGTCTGGGGGAATCCAACTCCTGACAGGGATTATGAGATTGAAATAAGTTTCCCGGAGTTCACCTGCCTGTGTCCCAGGTCAGGTTATCCGGATTTTGCAACAATAAGCATCAAATATATCCCTGATAAATATATAGTTGAGTTAAAATCCCTTAAACTCTATTTCAATAAATACAGAGATGAACATATTTCCCATGAAGCGGCTGTAAATAAAATTTATGATCTCCTCAAAAAAAACCTTAGACCTAAGTATATAGAAGTTACAGGTGATTTTAACCCCCGTGGTAATGTCAAGACACTAATCAGGGTGTCTTCGGATATGGGAAAAATAATTCCCCCTTTGAAACCTGCCTGCCAGCAGGCAGGAAGGGGGACTTCGTCGTGAGTTCAGTCGAACGATTAAGGGGGATTTAAAAAAATAAAAATTTTTATCCTACCATTTTAAATTTATCCCCTCACCACTTCCACAACTTTTGGCTTTACATCTTTAAGTTTATTTGCTACAGGAATTTTTGTTTAAAGATAGATTACACAGATAACACAGATAAATATTACTGAAAAAATCAGGTTTGCAATAAAATTCAGATTATACTAGGAGGTAAACATGAGGAATGTTGTGATTGTAAGCGCTGTGCGAACACCATTTGGTAATTTCGGAGGAGTACTCCGAGATTTCACTTCTGCAGAGCTTGGCGGGATAGCCTTAAAAGAAGTGCTGAAGAGGATAAATCTCGATCCAAAGCTTGTTGAGGAAGTATGCCTGGGAATAAATTTACCGGGTTCAGACCGCTCCATTGCCCGTCAGGCAGCATTAAAGGCAGGTATTCCTGATGAGATTCCTGCCATTTCGCTTGACAGAGCCTGCTGTTCAAGCATGACTGCAATTGGCATAGAATCACAGAACATACAGCTTGGCCAGATAAACATTGCAGCAGTAGGCGGCTCAGAAAACATGAGCCAGGTTCCTTATTTTATTCATGCTGCAAGATGGGGCCAACGCATCGGGGATATAACCTTAAACGATCAGCTTGTCATTAAATGCCCTTATTCAGGAGTACCGAGAGCCCTTCAGGCAGGAAAAGAGTCTGTGGAATTCGGGATTACAAGAGAAGACCAGGACAAGTGGGCTTTTCGAAGCCAGCAGCTATGTGCAAAGGCACAGTCAGAAGGAAAGTTCAAAGACGAACTGCTTACAATCTCAATTCCCCAGAGAAAAGGCGACCCGCTGCTTGTTGACAAGGATGAACCGCCAAGAGCTGACACAACATTAGAAAAACTTGCAAAGCTACCAACAGTAAACCAGAGCCCAACAGTAACAGCAGGAAATGCACCGGGGCTAAATACCGGAGCTTCTGCAGTTATTCTGATGTCTGAGGAAAAGGCAAAGGAGATGAAACTTCCAATTCTTGCAACACTTGTTTCACATGCCCGCTTTGCAGGCCATCCACAGAGGATTGCATCAATCCCTGCTTATACGGCACAGATTGCTTTAAAGAGGGCTAATTTAAAAATTGATGATATAAAGCTCATAGAGATTAATGAAGCCTTTGCAGCAATGCCCCTTGTTTCAAGTAAAATTCTTGGAGATTCTGATCCGGCAAAGGTTGAAAAAATCAGGGAAAAACTTAATGTCAACGGAGGTGCAGTTGCCATAGGGCATCCAACCGGTGCAACAGGCGCAAGGCTTGTTATGACCCTTGCCTATGAGTTAAAAAGACGGGGCGGCGGATACGGTTTAGCCTCTATTTGCGGAGGAATCGGAGAAGGAGAAGCATGTGTGATTAGGGTGTAGAGGTTAGAGTGAAGAGTTAAGAGTTCAGCGTTTGGCGTTAAGAGAGATAGTGAATAGTAGTTAGTAGCCGCAGGCTTTAGCCTGCGAATAATGAATAAAATCCAAATGTCAAAGCTCAAAGTTCAAATGAAGTCTAAAGCCTAAAGGATAAAATTTTTGATATTTGGGTTTTGGCATCCATTTGACATTTGGATTGTGAACTTTGGATTTCATTCCAATTACTACGATAGGCGGGACATTCCTGTCCCGCAAGAACGGGGTTAGAAAATCCCGTCTATGGAATGTAAATCTTAAAATGTAGGGACAGCCTTTACCTGCCTGCCGGCAGGCAGGCGGCTGTCCAGAAATAAAGGAGAGGGATAAACCCTGTCCCTACATTAAGTTAAGGTAATTAAATGTGTAATCAAGAGATTTCTGGAAGGAGTAATTAAGCGTGTTTGATAAAAAGAAATTACAGGAGATAGAAAAGAAAAAAAAGGAATGGGAAAAAGAAAAACTAAACGAATCCCTTAAAAAAAATCCTGAGAGAAAAAAAGAGTTTGCTACAAGCTCCCAAGTAAAAATCAAGAATGTCTTCACCCCTTTAGACCTTGAAGAGATAGGATTTGATTACCTGAAAAACCTGGGATTTCCCGGAGACTATCCCTATACCCGCGGCATAGAGCCGAATATGTACAGGAGTAATCTCTGGACCATGAGCCAGTATGCAGGCTTCGGTACAGCCGAGGACGCTAACCGCTGGTATAAGTATCTTCTGAAACAGGGTCAGAAAGGCAACAGCGTGGCTTTTGACCTTCCAACCCAGCTCGGTTATGACTCTGATGACCATCTGGCCCTTGGGGAGGTAGGAAAAGTCGGAGTTGCAGTTGATACGCTTGCCGACATGGAAATCCTTTTTGATGGTATTTCACTTGGACAGATAAAACAGTCAATGACCATAAATGCCACGGCTTCAATTATCCTCGCCATGTATATAGCAATTGCAGAAAAACAGGGGATAAATAAAAGTGACATAGAAGTTTTTCTCCAGAATGATATCCTGAAAGAATATATCGGGAGGGGCGCTTATATTTTTCCAGTGAAGCCTTCTCTGAGACTGGTAACTGATGTAATTGAGTATTGCGCAAAAAACATGCCAAAATCAAGCCCTCAGAGAATCTGCGGTTATCATATAAGGGAGTCAGGTGCAAATGCGATTCAGGAGGTCGGATTTGCTCTGGCAAATGCAATAACCTATATCAAATCTGCTATCGAGCGGGGACTTGGTGTTGATGATTTTGCCCCGGGGCTTTTAATATTCCTATCAGGAGATAGTGAGTTTTTTGAAGAAGCGGCAAAATTCAGGGCCACAAGAAAAATGTGGGCACAGATCATGAAGGAGAGGTTTGGCGCAAAAAATCCAAAATCAATGCAGATAAGGTTCTTTGGCTATTCATCCGGAAGCACACTCACAGCGCAGCAGCCTCTCAACAATATAGTCAGGGTAAGTCTTGAGGCGCTTTCAATGATTTTAGGTGGTGGACAGATGATCTTTTTGTCATCCTATGATGAGGCAAAAGCCCTTCCTTCTGAAGAATCTATCAGAATTGCTCTGCGTACCCAGCAGATAATTGCTCACGAGACAGGGATTGCAGATACTGTTGATCCTCTTGCAGGCTCTTATTATGTGGAATATTTAACCCACCAGATTGAAAAAGGTGCTCAGGAATATATTGACAGGATAGAAAAAATGGGAGGCTCTGTAGTAGCCATTGAGAAGGGGTATATTCAGGAAGAAATCTCAAGGGAAGCCTACAAGAAACAAAAAGAAGTAGAGGAAAAAAAGAGGGTAATTGTCGGACTCAATGATTATAAAATTGAGGACAAGGAAAAACGGGAAATCATGAAGGTTAACCCTGAGGTTCAAAAGAAGCAGATAGAAAGGCTTCATAAAGTTAAAAGAGAAAGGGACAATAAAAAGGTTGAGCAGGTTTTAAAGAAAGTCAGGGAAGTAGCAAAAAATAACGAGAATATAGTACCAACCATGATTGAAGCAGTAAAAGCCTATGCCTCTATTGGTGAAATCTGCGGGGTTTTGCGCGAGGTATTTGGAAGGTACGAAGGAAAACATATATTTTGAGGTCATACTTGTATGAAATTCTAAATCCTAATATCTAAATCCTAAACAAATTTAAAATTCAAATAATCTAAATTCAAAATGGTTTTGGAAATTTGAATTTCGAATTTAGAAATTGTTTAGAATTTAGGATTTCGAATTTGGAATTTATAAGTCAGAATAAGAAAGGAGACATACTTATGAGACCACTTGAAGGTATCAGAGTTCTCGGCTTTGAGAACCAGGTCGCAGGTCCTTACTGCACAATGATGCTTGCTGAACAGGGAGCTGAGGTAATTAAGATTGAAACCCCGGGGACAGGAGATTCTGCCAGAGAAATGGGGCCAATTGTTAAAAACGCCAAAGGAGAAAAACAAAGCGGTTATTATCTGAGGTTTAACAGGAACAAAAAGGGAATTACTCTTGATATCAGGAAAGACAAAGGAAAGGAAATCTTTAAAGATCTTGTTAAGGTCTCAGATGTTATAGTTGAAAATTTCAGGCCGGGACTTATGGAAAAGTCAGGTCTTGCATATAATATTCTTTCTGAAATTAACCCACGGTTAATTTATGCAGCTATCAGCGGATTTGGCCAACTGAAGGGATATGAGGGGCCCTATAAGGACAGAACAGCCTTTGATATGGTAGTCCAGGCTATGGGCGGACTTATGAACAATGTGGGTGAGGAAAACGGCCCTCCAAACTGGCTCGGTATTGCCCTTGGAGACATCTATTCAGGCGTAATGGCTGCCTATGGAATCACCCTCGCATTAATTACCCGCGGCAAGACCGGTAAAGGCCAGTTCATAGACGTTTCAATGTATGACAATATTATCTCTCTAAATGAAAGAGCTCTGACATTTTTTTCACTCACAGGAGGAATACTTAGCAGGGGAAGAGACAAGCTTGTTTACCCCATCGGGCCATTTAAAGTGAAGGATGGATATATTGCCATGATAATTCCGATTGAATCTATCTGGCAGAGGCTTTGCAAGGTGCTTGGAAGGGAAGATCTTGGAAAAGATGAAAGATATAACTCAGGGCCAAAGAGAGCCGCAAATATTGATGACCTGCAACCTGTTATTGAAAACTGGCTGAAGGATAAAACCAAAGCAGAGGCAGAAGCATTGTTGCTAAAAGAAGGTGTCCCTGTTGGCCAGGTCCAGAATGCCAGGGATATTTTTGAGTGTCCTCACGCAAAGGCAAGGAACATGTTTGTCGATATAAATGACCCCATTTTAGGCAATATAAAAATGGTAAATATGCCTCTTAAAATGTCAGATGTTCCTCAGTCAAAGCCAAAACCAGCACCTCTTCTTGGCCAACATACTGAGGAGGTATTGTCAACCCTTTTAAAATACAGCAAGGGGGATATAGAGAAGTTGAAGAGTGAAGGAGTAATTTAAAGGGGAGGGTTCAAGGAGCCAAGGGGTCGAGTGAAGTAAAAAATCAAATATCAAAAATCAAAATTACTGTAGGAGGAAATTATTATGCTCAACGTAAAAGATGTTCACAGAATTGGAATTCTTGTTAAGGACCTTGATAAAGCTGTTAAACTTTTCACAACAATCTTTGGAGCAAAGGTTGGTATTACCTATAGAAAAGATGAAACAGAAAATTATCAGCTAACCTATGACGAAATCCCGCCGGTCGGGTTAAAATCAGCTTATTTGACTATTGGCAAAGATTTTCAGATTGAACTAATGGCTTCTTCTACTCCTGATGGAGTAATGGCAAAAGAGATAGAAAGAAAAGGGGAAGGTATATATTCAATTTCCTTCCAGGTTGAAAATGTTGAAGAAGCAATAAAAGACCTTGAAGCCAGCGGTGTCAGAGTTGTGGGAAAACAACTTGACTGGAAAACAAAAACCAATCAGGGAGACGTCCATACACCTTATGCTTTAACCCATCCAAAGGATACCTGCGGGTTTATGATAGAAATAGGCATGAGATAAGGACAAAGCATAGAGTTTAGAGTCGAGAGTTAAGAGTTGAGAGTAAGAATATAGCCGCAGGCGTTCGACTAAGGGCGACTAAAGGCGCCCCTACCCAACCTAAATTAGAAGGAAACAGAACACCCTTTCCCTTGCGGGAGAGAGTCAGGGTGAGGGGTAAAAAACGGAGACTCTGAAGGATGCTTAAAAAAAGTTTATTAAAAAAAGGTAAAACCTTTCTGATTTTACTGTTTTTAATTATTACTGCCTGTGCCTCTGATAGCAGGATTGATAAAAATGCCTCTGTTCCATCAAAAATTACTCCTGAGTTTTTAAAAAAGATATTAGATGAAAATGATAAAAATTACCTGTTAATTGATGTTCGAACTCCGTCTGAGTATAAGAAGGGGCATATTCCATCTGCCTTACTAATCCCCTATGATGAGATTGAAAAACATACTGAAGAGATTTCAAAGGAAAAAGTAATTATTCTCTACTGCCATTCAGGCAGGCGTTCCGGAATAGCTCTTTCTGCACTTAAAAATCTTGGCTATAAAAAACTGATAAATTTTGGCGGGATTACTAACTGGACCTATCCATTAGAAAAATGAAGGGTTATGCCAGAGGATATTAAAAAAAGAGCTTTTGAAATACTCAGAATCTTAAAGAAAGAATATCCAGAGGCAAAAATAGCCCTCGAATATAAAAACCCTCTGGAACT